>JALWML010000373.1 GCA_027083915.1 Lysobacterales bacterium
GTTTAAAGCCATCAATTAAAGCGGGCATAATGTTGATATAAAACAAACCTGCCGTGGTCAGAAAGGAGATAAGAACCCGAACCAACATACTGTCTTTTTTAGCTTTGGGGAAAAGGAATTTATTTTGTGATACAGTCATGTTAGTATCCTCTGACATTAGTTGTTCTCACACAAGGGGAATTGTTTATTGAGTTCTTTAACCACTTTCAACCAGTGGTATTGATGGTCATCGGCAAAGGTGTAGTAGAAAATATCTGGTTGATAAAGCACCACACTAATGCCACCAAAACCTGACATAAAAGGGAGCCATTTATCTTTCTTGCAATTCAGCGTATGCCCAACTTCAAGAGCCCAAAAACCGTTGTTGTATGCCATATTGGCTTCGCCACCACCGAGATTAATTCGCTCATCACCAATTTGTAGGGCGCTGTTATACAAATTTTTATCAAAAAGGTTTTGATTGTGCTGGAGAAAAGCAATCAATTGAATTAAATCATCAACATAATAACTCAGACCCCAACCTGTGAAGGCTTGATTGTGTTTATCGTAGGTTCGTTTCGTGTTGGCAAATAAGTCGGAAAGATTTAAAGTTTTCCACAAGTCATTCATCATTAAATCGTTAAATAAATCTTGTTTGTGGGCTAGTTTTTGGAATAGCTTGTTCATGACGACACCTGCTAAATAGGTATCACTGGAATGATAAACGAATGTTTTTCCTGCTTTGCTTTTGTGTTTGAACATTGTGCATGCCATTTTTAATTTTTGTTGGTGGGTTTCGGCTAAAAAGAAATCCAACATACGTTGCGAGTTTTCATCCACATGCGGTTTTTTACTCAGATAATTGCCTGTTCGCATATTGAGTAAATCGCCCAAGCTAACTTTTCCCCAGCGTTTTTCATCGCATTCGGGTATAATTTTATGTACCGAAACACGAGAAATAGAGGGAACTAATTTTTCCAGGCGCATTAAGGCAGTGCCTGCAAATAAACTCTTGGCTGTGGAATACGATGGCAAAACCAATTGAGCGCAATAAGGGTCGATGCCAGTGCGATTTTTACAGCTAAGTTGATAATGTTTGCCTTTAATAACTAATCCACTGGTGGTGTTTGTCGCTGGATTTATTGGTAACAGTTTTTCAATATTTAGTTTGGGGTAATCTTTGTACAGGTCTTCAAGTGAATGGGTTTTTACTGTTGAGCTTTCATCTAGAACAAACGTTTCGGTAGTTTCTTTGGCCTTAACTTGTAGGTGCGCAGCTAAATCGTATTGCAGGTAAGCACAGGTTTCGCCAGTAATTTGAGAATAACCGTGCCAGTTGTTGTCACTATCTGGTTGAGCCAAAACCATATAACCATTGTGTGTGCAGTTGGCATTTTTTTCTTGCAAGGCAAATGGTAGAACAATTTTGAGTAGATTTTTCTCTTGCCAAATTTTACCTTGAGAAATTTGCCATTCCCACAATGGATGTTCACTGCGAACAAATGCGGTGCTTTGTGGAAACACGGTATCGCCTTGTTGCATCAAATGAATGTTTATTGTGGGTAAAGTCGATGCTTTAAATTGGGCGTTTTTTGTTGTTTTGTAATCGTCTTTGATGACTTTGAAATACTTGCCTGTGGATAAAGGTTTAATGCTGAAAATGGCATTAATCTTTTTTTCAGGTGTGCTTGCATTGTCGGATTTGACAAACTCTTGATTGGCAAGCGGTAATAATTTTGCAGCAGTATTCTGCAAATAAGTATTGAGCTGGTTGTTTTTGGCACAAACAGCACAACTAAAGGTGAGAACTAAAAGTAAAAATTTATTCACAATCAATACCAGCGGCTTCGAGTTGAGATTTCAATGTTTGTAAATGTTTTGCATAATTTTTCCACTTAGCAACCGAACTGGTGTAAATGCCTTGACGCACTTGTACGGCACTGGCAGTTGCTGTTGGAGTTTTATTTTTTTGCATGGCTAATACTTTTGGATTCCATGTTAATTGGCAATAATTTAACAGTTTTTTAGCAGCATCTTCACTGTTAGTGACCAAATCTTCATAATTCAGTTCATAAAAGCCATCGACAAAGGTGTTTTGCCAGTGCTTCATGAGTTTGGTATAGGCAATAAAATACCGCCCCAAATCATCAAGGTCATAAGAAAAAGGATAACCCATTCGAAATAATGTTTTGTAAATGGCGTAACAAGCATCCATTGGGTGGCGTTTGATGTGGATAATTTTTGCTTGTGGGTAGGCTTTTTTGATTAAACCAAGGTAGAGGAAATTTAACGGTGTTTTATCGATTAAAAAGGTTTCTTTAAAACCATAACCTTTACACGCTTGGCTGTATTTATCAGCTAAACAGTCAAAATTTACTTTTACTGATTTTTCAATTAATTGAATTTTTCCTTGGTGTTCACCCACGCAATGCATCAGAGTAAAAGCAAAAGCATTGATTTCACCAAGACTGGAGACTTGCGGGTGTGAAGATAAAATTCTGTCGGTTAAGGTGCTGCCCGAACGCGGCAAACCCAGAATAAAAAGTGGACTTTGTTTGTTGTCGGCTGTTTTGTTTGTGTCTAGGCTTTTGCTATTAATATTGGCAATGATATCCTCAATGGCATTGATGTCATTTTGCACTTGATAGCGTAGGTTTTTTCTTCTAGTGCTATTTGCCAATTCAAGATAATACCACGATTGTTCATACTCGCCTAAATCTTCTAATTCTTTTGCCAAAGCAAAACCAAGAGCAATTATTGCTTTGGAGTTTGTACTATTTTGTTGAAGTAATTGCTTTAATTCATCGGTATGATTGAGTTCTTTGTTGGCTGTAGCAAGTCCACTTCTCATGGAATAAGCATCAAAATCTAACGGAGCAATGTTAATCAGCTTGGTTAATAATTTCTTGCTACCATGAATTTCACTTGTACTAATTTTGGCGGCTGCTAAATTATAAAGAAAAATAGGGTTTTCAGGCTGTAATTTAAGGGTTTGCTTGTGTGTATTGGCAACTTTTTGGTGTTGAGCAACATGTAAATAAAGTTCGGCAATCTTTGCCAGTTTTGTTGCATCAGCCTCATGATTTTGTGCCAGTTCATCAATAGTTTTTATGGCTTGTGCAATATGTGAACAATAAATTAAGCATTCAACTAAACGTAATTGAGCGGCGAAATGTTGGTTATTAATCTCACAAGCTTCTTGGGTAACGATAAGCATTTCATCAAACAAACCTTTTTGTTGGTAGGCATGACTGAGTATGATTTTAAGTTCAATATTATGTGGCTTGTGGTTGATATTTTGTTGGCAAAAAGCAATGGCATTATCGGTTTGACCTGCTTTGAGTAACTGCAAGGTTTGACGGATAATACCATTAATATCTCACTACTGTCCCGTTAACTTTCAAAACATTACCATTTGATTTGGGTCATGACCATTCTTATTAATTGGAATGTCTTCTAGTAAAGAGAATAACTCCCTTTTTTCAAATATATTTAACTGTAAAAGTTGGAGTATTTGTTGCATACTCTTGGATATTTTCGAGGAAAATTTAATATATGAAATCATCAAATAAACACACATTGCAATCCAAATTTGA
>JALWML010000374.1 GCA_027083915.1 Lysobacterales bacterium
GAGGACCAACTTATGAGTCAATATAAACCAAATAAAAGTGTTACTGTTGATGGAAGACCAATTTATGTGTTTGATGATTTAATAGAAAAATCTATCATTGATGAAATCACAAAGGCACTTTCTTCTGCTCCTTTCACTCACACTGAAATTGCTAGACCAGATGTAGAGGCCTATAAACACTGGGCCTATAATATGCCATTAGAAAAGTCAAAACATTTGCCCCTTGTTCAAGTTGCCAATAAGGTTATTGATTCTCTCTTTGAAGATAAATACCAAATTTATCGAAGCTATTGCAATGTTGCCTCTCATGGAGATATGCTTTACCCACACACAGACTGTATGCCAAATGCACGTGAAATGACGGCATTGTGGTTTATACAGGATGAATGGAATTATGAATGGGGTGGTGAGACAATCTATTACAATAAGAACGATGATGCAGAGGTTGTTGTAACCCCAAAACCAGGCAGGTTAGCAATATTTGATGGTGCTATTAATCATGCAGGCAATGCGCCGCACAAAGTCTGTACAAAACCTCGGTACACATTTGCCTTAAAATATGAATTGGTCTCTTAAGTTAAGTCTTGGGTAAAAGGGAGTGTGCTTGTATCCACCCCATTTTTAGTGCAATAATCATCAAAATAAATAAGGCAAAACTAATGGCGATTCTTGCAGTTAAGAATCGCACGGTATTTTTGCCTTGTCCTTTATCTCGAATCATGTAATACATTGCCAGACCAAGGTTGTAAACGATAAACGCCAATACGATAAGAATAAATGTTTTCATTTTTCGTGCTGTACCTTTTCAGTTTGGGCGATGAGTTTACTTTTGTTTAGTTCAATTAAATCGCTGACTATTCGAGCTGCTTCCATCAAAATAAAGTCATCAGCAGGTTCAGAGTTGTTCTCTGTATTGGTGAGTTCATCTTCGTCATCATTTTTATCAATTTCAGCATTATCGTCTTCAGAATTAAACACAACTTCAACGGCTGAAATCAATGGGTCAAGTTCTCCTTTAAGTATGGCTTCACGCTTTTTCTTGCGCTCTAACTTTCTTTTTTCACGTTCTTGTGTTTCTTCTTTTCTTACCTTTTCAGAAAGTGATACGGTAATATCTTCTTTCAATTTATTATATTCTTTACGATCTTCATCGATAAATTTAAATTCTGGATTGAGGGCTTCTCTTGATTTGTAATTCTTGCGAAGAACGGGAATTTCTTGGGTGAGGTTGCCTTGCATCGTATAATTTGAGCGTTTGATACTGGTCCAAGGTAGCGCATTTTCGTATTCGCTTTCACCATAGCTGTCTGATCCTGCTCTTTCTGGGAAATTTATATCGGGTATAACGCCTCGATTCTGTGTGCTTCCACCATTAATTCTGAAAAATTGAGATAGAGTTAACTTAAGCTGTCCCATGGGGTGTTCTTTGTCGTTACTGTAATTATCTAGTGGAATGAGGCTTTGTACTGTGCCTTTGCCAAAGCTTCGCTCGCCAACAATTACAGCTCTGCCATAATCTTGTAAGGCTGCAGCAAAAATCTCTGATGCAGAGGCAGAGGATCGATTTTCTAGTACTATCATTGGTAGCGTCCAAGCCACGGATTTGTCTGTATCACGATCAACTTGAATGTTTCCTCTTGAGTTTTTAATTTGAACAACAGGACCTTTATCAATAAATAAGCCAGTTAAATCCCTAGCTTCTATGAGCGAGCCTCCTCCGTTATTTCTTAAGTCCATAACAAGAGCTTCAACACCTTTTGATTTAAACTCTTCCAATATTTTTTTAACATCACGCGTGGTGCTGCGATAATCTTCATCACCTCGAGCTTTTGCTTCAAAATCAAGATAAAAAGCAGGGAGATGAATAACGCCAATTTTATGAATTTTGTCTCCTGAATGAACTTTGAGTATTTGGTGCTGCGCTGCTTGTTCTTCCAGTTTCACCTTGTCTCGAGTTATTTTAATGGTGTGTGGTTTTGCACCAATCAAGTCATCTTCACTGATAACAGACAATCTAACAACAGTACCTTTTTTTCCACGTATTTTTTCAACTACATCATCAGTTCTCCAACCAACAACATCAACAAAGCTACCAGAATCTCCCTGTCCAACAGCAACAATTTTATCACCATTTTTTAATTCTCCTTGCTTCTCTGCAGGGCCACCTTTTATGATTTTTTTGATGGTTACATGGTCATCTTCAAAACCGAGCAATGCACCAATACCTTGCAAAGATAGACTCATGTTGATTTTGAAATTTTCTGAGGTTCGTGGTGCTAAATAAGAAGTATGAGGTTCAATGAGATTCACGTAGGAGTTTATAAAGAATTGAAAAATATCTTCGTTGTTGGATTCGCTGACTCTTTTGTAGATACGTTTATAACGCTTGGATAAAATTTCTTTAATTTTACTTTCCTCTTTGGAGGCTAGTTTTAAGTTTAAATAATCATTTTTTACTCTTTTCCGCCAGAGGTTATCCATTTCTTGTTTAGATGTTACTCGAGGTAGGTCTTCTCTATCCCAAATATAGTTTTCGTCTTTGCTAAAATCAAATGGTTTGTTCAATAATTCAAGAGAATAGTCTGTTCGTTCTTTTACTCTTTGCACATAAAGTTTGAATATTTGAAAGGCAAGTTCTACATTACCAGATTTAATGGCGTCATCGAGCTCATATTGATGTTCTTGAAATTGCTTAACATCATCGGCATAGA
This sequence comes from Lysobacterales bacterium, assembly GCA_027083915.1. Classification (GTDB taxonomy): domain Bacteria; phylum Pseudomonadota; class Gammaproteobacteria; order Xanthomonadales; family Marinicellaceae; genus NORP309. Next base: position 2,712 of record JALWML010000374.1, read on the forward strand.
AGTACACTTTATTCGGGTCAAGTATCTCTATATAATTATCGAGAATTTTTTTAGAAAATTCATCATCTAATTTCACTGGTTTATAATGTAATTGCTCCAATAGACGAACAAGCCATCTACTGGTTTCTTTTTGGTATGGTTCTGGCTTAAGTGAGGTTTCAATAGTTCTTGCACTTAATTGCAGCCCCAAAAAGAGTGAACTGATAATAATTGATTTTAGTAATAATTTTTTCATTAAATATGACTCATGAACTTTTTAGTAAATTAGTTGACTAATGATACATTGTATTAAACGATAGTTCAACACCTGTAAATATTAATCAAGGTTGAAAAGTTGGACATTTAAAAACAAAAAGGGTTTCATTTTGTGTTTATAAAAATAAAATGGTTATAATAGTGATTGAAACTCTTGAAATATGGTAAATGTACCATATTTACAAACAAATTTTATTTTGAATTTCCTTTGGAGAAATAGTGTATGAAAAAAACTGTAACTGGTTTAATGGTTGGAACTATGTTAGCAACATCAATGGTGTTTGCTGGCAATTTAGATTCTGAAAAAGCGAAAACAAACTATATGATTGGAGCCGATGTCGGCGCTTACATCAAAAAAAGTGGTATTGATTTCGATAATGATGCGTTTATGGCTGGTATTAATGATGCTTATGCTGGTAAAGAGTTAAAATTATCACAAGAGCAAATTGGTAAGATCAGACAAGATTTACAAGCCAAGCAACGTGCAAAGCAAGAAGAAGATCGCAAAAAAATGATGGAAAAACTTGAAGCTGATAAGGTTAAGAACTTAGAAGAAGGCAAAAAGTTTTTAGCTAAGAAAGCAAAGGAGAAGGGCATAAATA
>JALWML010000375.1 GCA_027083915.1 Lysobacterales bacterium
ATTTAATGGCGCTTGTTGTGTTATTGCCTACTTATTTGCAGGAGTCACAGGCAGTGTTTGGGGTTTAGCTGTTGGTGCTGGCTTGCTAGTGCTTGGTTTGTTTATTATTAAGAAAAAAAATAATCACTAGGCGCTTCCTTGCTTTGTAAAATATTTTAAATAATCAAGGTTGTACTGAAGAGTTATTTATTTGTGATTTCAACCACTGATGTATTTCTTTGGCTGTTTGTTGATTGTCTGAACGAGCGGAATTATGTGGCGTGATGCTAATGTCTTTTCTACCCCAGAAAACATGCTCTTTTGGCAAAGGTTCTATTGCAAAAACATCAATTACTGCTTGTTTAATAATACCTTTATCTAGTGCTTGAATTAAATCATCCTCAACTAGTTGTTCACCACGACCGGCTTGAATCAGTAATGGTTTTTTTGTGCAATAGGCGAAACGTTGTTTATTTAACAGCCCTTTTGTGTGATTAGTTAATGGTAATAAACACACAATATAATCACTCTTTTCCATAACATGTTTTAACCCTTCTTCTCCATGAAAACAGGCAATTGCTTCATCATTTGAGTTATGGGTATAGGCAATTGTTTCAAAGCCTAAATCTAAAAATTTCTCAGCTACAAATTTCCCGATACTTCCTAGTCCCAAAAAACCAATAATTTTAGGTGGTAAATCATTAACCTTCCATAATGTGTTTTGCTGTTGAACGCTATAAGTATTTAATTCTCGGTAGTCATGTAATACATAGGCTAAGACATATTGAGCCATTTTTTGTTTTAAAAACGGTGTCACAATACGGTGAACAGGAATCTTTGCGGGGAGGGCAGGATCATTGGTAATGAAATCAGTTCCTGCACCCAAAGAAGTGACTGCTTTTAAGTTCTTAAAATTAGCCAACACATTTCTTGGTTGTTTCCATAAAACAGCATACTCAACGGCACTGGGGTTGTTAATGTTTGGCCAAACTTGTATTTCCAAGTCTGGCTGTAACATCTGCAAATACTCAGTGAGTTCTTTTGTACAACGATCACTAACAATAATGGCAAGAGTCATCTTTGTGCTTTTGCCAACTCTTCTAAGTGCTTAAGTGCTTTAATGTAAACACCTTTCTTAAATTTCACTACTTTTTTAACAGGATACCAAAAGTGCACCCATTTATAATCATCAAACTCAGGAGAGTCTGTATGATTCAAACTTAAATGACTGTCTTTGCCAATAAATTTTAACAAGTACCAAACTTGTTTTTGCCCTATACATAATGGCTTAGAGTTTTTCCTTTGAAATTTTTTAGGTAATTTATAACGTAACCAACCTGGTGTCGAACCTAGCAACTTTACATGCTCAGGCTTTAAACCGATTTCTTCATAGAGTTCTCGATACATTGCCTCTTCACTGGTCTCACTAGAGTTTATCCCTCCTTGAGGAAATTGCCAGCCGTTATCTTGATACCTTTTTGCAAAAAAAACTTTACCATTATCATCAAGCAAGATGATGCCCACATTCGGGCGATAACCATCTATATCAATCATAATTCTTGTGTGCTGTTGCATTCAAACAACAGTCTTAAATATTTAAACTGACAACATTCTTTCAAAAATTATTGATAAATACAACGTTTTCACCATTAACTGTGCTTTAATTATTTATTTATTCATCATTATAGACACCTTTGCATAACTCTGGGACGATGGAAAAAGAACGAAAAATACTCTAATCAAGGCAAAAAACAAGCCTAATAGCTTACTATTTATTCGTATTAGTCTTGAGGCTCACCCACATTCGTTGGTCAAAGTGAAAATCCTTTTCATTAGGGCTTTTACTAAATTTTTAACGTAGAGTGGAGTTTCTTGCAAGATTTTTTATTCGTTCCAAGAGTTGTGCAAAGGCCTTTTATAGTAGATAATTTTAGTGGCGCTACTTAGTATTGAGTGAACCTGCTAAACTTTAGTTCGAAATTGAAAAATAATACAATGATGTTTTTTCAATATTTAATAACTCTTGCAGTCATACTTTCTAAGTAACTCTTAAAGAGACCTTTAAATACTTACATTTCTTTAATTTTTTAAATTCTACTTGCTCTTGAGGCAGTGCTGATTTAGTATTAAGCGTACTAAATAATTCGTATAAAGGTAAATAATGAAAAAAACAATATTAATAATGGTAGTAAGTTTATTCATAATTAGTTGTGCTACCAATACAGTATCCAATAATAGAGCAAATAATATACAGGTTACAAAAAATGCTAAAATGGTTTTAGCAGACAAAAATAGCGATGAAAAAGTTATTTGTAAACAAGTTAAGCGAACTGGTTCAAATAGAATTACAACGATTTGTCAATCTGCATCAGAAATTGCTACAAAAAGAGAAAACACTCAAAATGAATTAAGAAAGCGTATTGGCAGAGGAGCTCCTAAAAAAGTTGGGGGTGGCGGCTTTTAATATCAGATAAGTTTTTAGATTTTATAGAGCACAAGGTATAACTTGTGCTCTATTTTTTGTTAAGTAAACTTAAAAACTATAACCAAATTCCTTAACAAACTTGTCTTTAAACTCATCTATTGTAAAACTATGATTTTGTGTGCCACCACTGGCAATTTTGATGCTGCCTAAAAGTGATGCGATACGACCTGTGGTCTGCATATCTAAATCATTCATTAACCCATACAATAAACCCGCTCGATAAGAGTCGCCACAACCGGTAGGGTCAACAAGTTGTTCAGCTTGAACCACAGGAATGTGGTAAACCGTACCATCTGTGTAAATTTCAGAACCTTTTTCACCACGTGTTACGATTAATGATTCAAGGTGTGATGCTATTTCTTTGGCATCCCATCCAGTTCTTTCATAAACCAACTCGTATTCGTAATCATTAACAGCCATCCATGTGGCTTGAGCAATAAATTTCTTTAAGTCATTACCATCAAATAAGGGCATAGCTTGACCAGGATCGAAAATAAAAGGAATACCCGCATCAACAAAACCTTGCGCGTGTGAAATCATGCCATCACGTCCATCAGGTCCAACTATGCCAATACTAATATCTTCATGATCAGAAACCTTACATTCATGGGATAAGCTCATAGCACCAGGATGAAAAGCTGTTATCTGATTATTCTCTTGATCGGTCGTGATAAAAGCTTGGGGTGTAAACATATCGTCTTTAACAATAATTCCATCTAAAGGAATGCCTAACTTTATTAAGTGTTGGCGGTATGGCTCAAAATCTTGTCCAACTGCTCCCATTGGTACAGGATTACCACCGAGCAATTTTAAATTGTAGGCAATATTTCCAGCAACACCACCAACGACTCGTGTCATGCTAGGAACAAAAAATGATACATTTAACTTATGTATTTGATCGGGTAATATGTGATTCGAAAATGTGTCCTCAAAAACCATGATAGTGTCGTAGGCTAGGGACCCACAGATAAGTGCTTTACTCATTTCTTATAATTCCTCTAATAATGTTTTGACTTGAGCTGGATTGGCTCTGCCTTTTGTTTGTTTCATCACTTGCCCAACAAAATAGTTAAACATTTTCATATCTCCACCTTTATAGGC
>JALWML010000376.1 GCA_027083915.1 Lysobacterales bacterium
AGCAACTGCTTTTGTCACGCCTTGGTTGATGAAACACCCTGGTACCATTTCCATCGAGTTTGCAGGTTACTTAATTGAACTCAAAGTATTAACCGCTGCTTTTTTAATTTTGGCATTGATTATTGCACTTTGGTTGGTCATTTTTATCATTCGTTTACCGCAAAAAACCAAACGACGTTTTACCTCCAACCGTTCACGAAAGTCCTTTGCAAAAGGCTTATTGGCGCTGTCTGAAGGTAAGTGGAAGTTGGCTGAAAAACTCTTAGTTCGTTCGGCAAAAAACAGCCCAACACCCGAATTGAGTTACATGGCTGCTGCGCGTGCTGCGGTTGCTCAAAACAAAATAGAACAAGCTTTTAGTTATTTGGATGAAGCAGAAAACAACACAGACAACCCATTAACTGTGGACTTAACGCGCTGTGAGTTGTGGGTAAAAACAGGAGAAAACGAAAAAGCCATCAATTTGCTGCAACGTATTCTACAAAGCTACCCAAACAATCCAAGGGCGTTGCACCTCATGACTCAAGCCAGTCAAAATGCGGGTCAATGGCAACAACTGCGCGACGTTTTACCCAAGGTGCAAAAATTGGCGGTGCTTCCTGAAGATCAAACCATTCAACTCACCCATCACTCCATTTCACAGCAGTTAAACTTTGCCGAAAATCAAGAGCAACTGCAAGCCACATGGAACTCTTTAAGCAAACAACAAAAGCAGGATTTAAGTTATATTCATGCCTATGCCGAAAACGGTTTAAAGCTTGGTATGTATGATGAAGTGGCAGCCATGAGTGAAAAGATTTTAGCCAAAAACCTTTCAACACCTTTACTTAAAGTCTGGGGTCAATTAAATGTGACTAATGAGAATAAAATTAAGGTGGCTGAGAAATGGCTGAAAAAGAACCCAGATAACGCCGAGTTATTAAAAATTCTTGGCAAACTTTGTTTAGACCACAAACTGTGGGGCAAAGCACAATCTTACTTGCAAAAAAGCCTTGAGATAAAACCAGAGCCCGAAACCTATAAATTGATGGCACAATATTTTGAAGCCGTTGGTGAAACAGATAATGCCTTAGAGGCTTATAAACAAGCCACAGGAACAGGCAATCAAATCGCCTTGGTTGATAACAAAACAATAGATCTCGACGGAGAAATTGCGGATAAATAACGGATGAACAACGAACAATTTAAACAAGTTATTGAGTTTTTTCAAAGCCTGCAAGACCGTATTTGCACGAGTTTAGGAGCACTAGAAACCACTCAAAAGTTTCAACAAGATGCCTGGCAACACGCCAATGGCGGCGGTGGAAGAACGCGCGTTTTACGCGGTGAGGTTTTTGAATCTGCGGGTGTTAATTTTTCCCATGTTTTGGGCGATAAAATGCCAGGTTCTGCAACAGCCAAACGACCAGAATTGGCTGGTGCTGGCTTTGAAGCCAGTGGTGTTTCATTGGTTATTCATCCCGATAATCCTTTTATTCCAACCTCACACGCCAATGTTCGTGTGTTTCGCACTACAGGAAAAAAGGTGAGCAAATGGTGGTTCGGTGGTGGTTTTGATTTAACCCCTTATTACCCTTTTGATGAAGATGTCATCCACTGGCACCAAACAGCCAAAGCAGCCTGTGACCCGTTTGGGCAAGAGGTTTACCCAAAATTCAAGGCATGGTGTGACGACTACTTTTACCTCAAACACCGCAAGGAAACACGCGGCGTTGGTGGTTTGTTTTTTGATGACTTAAACCAATGGGGCTTTGAAAAATCCTTTGCCTTTATTCAAGCTATCGGTAATGCCTTTGTTGAGGCGTATATTCCCATCGTACAAAAGCGCATGAACACACCCTTTGAACAAAAACACAAAGACTTCCAAAAATACCGTCGAGGACGCTACGTAGAATTTAATTTAGTCTACGACCGCGGCACTTTATTCGGACTGCAATCAGGCGGACGCACCGAATCAATCCTCATGTCCATGCCACCTGAAGTGTCCTTCCGTTACAACTACCAACCCGAAGAAGGATCGCAAGAAGCACAATTGTATGAATATTTAAAACCACGGGAATGGGTTTAAAAGCGTAACGCGAAGCTCGCAAAGAAGGCGCAAAGGACGCAAAAAAATTTAAGTTAAATGCAGTCATTGCGAGGAGGAACAACGCGGCAATCTCATTGGGGAGCGTTGTTTTGTTTAAAAGCAAGTAACACAGAGATTCACCGAGGAGACACAGAGTTACACGGAGGTTTTTTGGTCGTAACGCCGCTTTTATTTTGCCAACAACTTTGGGAAGTTTTTGTGCAAAAATGACCAGAGAGAATGCACAAAAGAAGCCCTGAGTTGTTGGTTAAAGTGTAATGCCTTGTTATGTGATTTTCTTATCAAAAAATATTACCTCTTTGCCTTTAAAAATTATGATAATTTTTTCAAAAATCCCAAAATCAATATTTTCCATCGTCTCTGTATACAGTTTAATGCTTTCTTCTTTATTCTCGCTGAATATATATGAAAAATAACTATCATGCATAGCAAGCCATACTGGTTGATTTATGTTTTTGCATTTCTCTTTTTTTGTTTCTACAGCTTTTTTAAGCATTGAGCCGAATACATGTTGAATATTAGCATCACTTAATGATTCCGCTACAAATGCCATATTTCTATCGCAACTATTAAGGTTTAAAGATATATGAGAGATTTTTCCTTGTTTTTCTTCACGTGGTATTGATTTAATTCTTACAAAAACACCATCAATACATTTTTCCCATTTAGTCGCGGTATTTGGGCTATTCAAATACCCTTTGATCTTCTTTTTCAGAGACCTGTTTAGCTTTTTATTTGCGTGGTGAAACATCACAATATAATGCGTGAAATCAGGGATTTCTATATCTATTTTTTTTATAAATCCTTCGTAAGACTTATCAACCGATACCCTGTTTTTATATAGATTTGGACTCATTTCGGTTAACTCCACTCCAACTTGTTTGTAACCAAGGTCTAAACAAATATCTGGGGGATCATTAACTACTTCAGTATAGTGTGTAGCAGAAAAATGTTGTTTAATAATTTCTGCATCAAAAACTTCTTTTTGACTTAGTGACAATATTTACTCCTTCACATAACTATTATTAGGGTACACTGTATTGTAATAACGGTTTATATCTAGTTTTTCCATCGTGCTTTTTTCCCCTGTTTTTAGTAGTTTAAGCTAATAATACTTTAATTTGTTGAATTAAGCAATTTTTAGCCGTTCCTTAAATTCTACATTGCAAGTTATCCATTCACTATCCTATGATATCAGTTGATAAATCATTAAAAGTGCATGGTCATAGTGAGGACGAACAAGTAGGGTTTTTACCTTTTTAATCCCAAGGATTAAACAGCTCTGCTGTGCTGTGTTCCATATCGGTGGTGTTTCGAGTAACGACTATGCAATTATTTACAAGACCTGAAACCGCAATCAAACCATCAATAGCTGGCATTGGTTTACCTGCCTTTTCTGCTTTTGCTTGCAGTATTCCCCATTGAGTTGATACGTCTAAATCAATAGGAAAGATTTTATCTTCAAATC
>JALWML010000377.1 GCA_027083915.1 Lysobacterales bacterium
TCAAATCTTTGTTTTAAATCTTCTTCAACCCATAATTTTAGTTTTTTCTTTCTGACTTTATCAGGTGCTTTTTCTATGCCTTTTTCAATTTCTCCAAAAGTTAAAACACTTAGAAACAATTCACTTTCGTCTATATCACTTAACCAAGAAATCACTCCTTTATTAGGTTTTGATTTTATTATTTCAGAGATTACACAAGTGTCTAAAAGATACTTCATAACTCAACATCTCGCGGAAAATCCGTTTTGTTTCTTGATATGTCTAAATCTATTTCTGTAAGTGGAGAGTTTCTTAAAAAAGTGACTAAGTTAGTTTTGGGTTTAATCATTTTTTTATAATCTTCAAACGAAAGAACAACCACAGCATTATTTCCATGCTTTGTTACAAACTGCGGTTTATCGTTTATTGCATTATCAACTACCTGGCTAAATTTACTCTTGGCATCTTGTAACTGCCATGTATCTTTATTCATTTTTTCACCATTTGTGACTAGTCAGACTAGATTATACAAAACTTCAGGTAAAAGTTCAACTTGCGAGCTTTATATTTCGCTCGTGGCTTTTGTTTAAAAAGGAGTTCTCAAAGAGCTTCACAACAAAAGGGGTTGATTTTTAACTTCCTTTGTTTTTCATTTAACGATACAATTTCAATCCTCTTAAAATATTAGGTCATCTTATGCCGCGTTTATTAAATAAAAAAGTATTGGTCACGGGTGCGGCTCAAGGTATTGGGCTTGCGATTGCACAACTTTTTATCAACAATGGTGCGACTGTTTATTTGTCTGATATTAATGATGACTTGGGTCAAAAAGAATCTGATTTGCTGAGTGATAACGCTCATTATTTACATCTTGATGTCTCTCAAGAAAAAGATTGGATTGCAGCAAAGCAAAAGATAAAAACTCTCGATGTTGTTGTTAATAATGCGGGGATTACTGGGTTTTTTGAATCTGCCGGCCCTCATGACCCTGAAAATCTGGATATGGATAGTTGGCACACGGTACACCAAACCAACCTCGATGGCGTAGCACTGGGTTGTAAATACGGTATTGCTATGATGAAGGATTCATCTGCTGCTAGTATTGTCAATATTTCATCGCGCTCTGGCATTGTTGGTATTCCTGCTGCTACGGCTTATGCTTCGAGTAAAGCGGCTGTGCGCAACCACACAAAATCCGTTGCTTTGTATTGTGCCGAACAAGGCTACACAATTCGCTGTAATTCTATTCATCCCGGTGCTATTCTTACGCCAATGTGGGATGCTATGCTGGGTGAAGGCGATGCGCGAGTTGAAGCCATCAAACAAGTGGCCGCCGATGTGCCACTCAAAACTATGGGTAAACCAATAGATGTCGCTTATGCCGCTCTGTTTTTAGCATCCGATGAATCCAAATACATCACAGGTATTGAGTTGAATATTGATGGTGGGATTTTGGCAGGCAGTACAGCGACTCCGAAATAGCGAACTTTTTTAAGCCATATTGCTTCTGACATAATGTATAAAAAATGCCATGGCAATAAAGAAACCAGTGTTAAGCAAATGAAAATAGCGAACGCCTGCTATTAAGACACTGATGCGTGGTTTTTTGGGATTGATGTAGGCTTTGACTGTTTTACCTGTTTCAAACTTTCGCAACAAAACAAGGGCTGCTTTTAAGAGTTGATTGGACCAATAACCAAAGGCAATGCGTGTTGATCGGTAATTGTGTCCTTTGTATTGGTAGGAATAATGAACATTAACAACATAAGATGAACTTTCGTTAGATTGTTGCAGCTCTTCAATGTCCGAATTGAGTATCGTTACTTCTACCTGTGGCCAGTTTTTAGCTAAGGCATTGACGTATAAATCAAACAGGGTTTTTATTAAACCGCCGTAAGCAATCAAATAAAAAATGAGTAGTATTATTGGATCTAAGGACTTATTCATTTAGAGTTGATTGCCTCAATCGAAACCAATCGAGTGCTTGTTTTCACAGCCGATTGGTTTCTTGTGTTGGCTTGGCAGTTGAATCTAATTTCCCTCAAGTAATGGGTCGCCCAATAATGTCCAGCCTAAAATCACATCTAAATAATCAGGGTGATTGACTGACAACTCTTGTTTCGCTTGTAGAATTGCCTCTCCAATTGTTGTATTGGCAGATGTGAGTTTGGGCAATAAAATATTGCCTAACATGGACTCATGAAAACTCTCGGTTAAAGTGCTTGCACCCATGACAGCAACAGCTCCTTTTGCATCTGTCTGTAAAAACAAATGTGCCATTGTGTTGTATTGGGGCATAACATAATAGGTATTCCAACAACCAAACTGATTCACTAACGTTGGTTGGTTACTGTTATTCAAAGCCGTTACATCAGATGTATCAAGCAAGCTCTCAAATGACCACCTGCTTGGGCTTGAGTGCCCAAAGAAGTTTGTTAGAGATACACCATCATTTATACTATTCACCAAGGTGGAATGGGCACCTGCCAACTCCAAGTCATTTATATAGGCTGTGTCAACTTGCCAATTTTGTGGCATAGTGTTTATCATTTGATCTGAGAACACATCGAATGAATCATCTCTGTCTGTGGCAAAAATCGCAGATTGGCCGTATGCCCTTGTGGCATAGTTAATGGTTTTATTTATCATTATCTGTAACTCTGCATCTGTTCTTACTGGTAATCGACCAATAGGCAAATCAGGCACTAAATCACCATTTATATCGGTGTAGAGTGAATCAACAGGAGCATAAGATATCAACTCACCTGTTTTATAATACAGTGTTGGAACATAACTAATGGAGTCAATAGAGAGGTTATCTAAATAATCATAACTATCACCACCAACCAATAAAACAGTACTTATTCCGTAGTTATTATAGGCGTCTTTTATATACGACTTAATGGCATTAGCATCAATACGGTGGTTGCTGTATTGTGCATAAACATCGTTAACATCTTTGACTAATACACTCACTCCATTGTTTTGATGATAGTTGACTAAGGTACTTAACCCAGAGATAAAGTCAGGGTGTGAAAGTATGAGATAATCATAAGAACCTTGGGTTTGAACTGGTGGTGTGTTGGCTAATTCTAAAGAGGGGTTTATCACTTGCGTTTCTTGATAAACAAAATAATCAAAACCATTAACGTTTAGTTCTGGTAGTTCAACATCAAAATTCACTCCATTTGCACTAATGGTTAAATCGGTAAATAAATACAATTCATTGTTATCGTAAGCATACGCACGTAGCTGTTGATTACTTAAACCCTTAACCTTAATCCCAACACCTGTTTTTTGCGCTGTAATTACTGGTCCTGTGGATTTTATTGTTGCTGTTTCAAAACCATTCTTAAAAATATCTAATAGGGTGGTGTTAACCACTATTGGTTTAAATTGAACCCTGCCATTAATCAATTTTATTTCTGATGGATAGGTCAATGAAATTTCATCCAATTGAACCAGATCATAATCCACTCCAGTGTCTCCTGGTAAAGTGAATGTTACCGTATTGTTTGTAGACAACAAGTTTGTTGCTAAGGTTTTACTGCCATTTAAAACATTTAAACCTT
>JALWML010000378.1 GCA_027083915.1 Lysobacterales bacterium
CACTATCTGCGTGTCAAACTCAGGGGAAACTCAAGAAGTTCTCAATATCATCCCAATTATCAAACGCATGGGAATCGCTACTATTGCCATAACAGGCAATGAAAAATCAACCATGGCAAAATTAGCTGATGTGCATTTATCCATAGCTGTTGGTGAAGAAGCCTGTCCATTGGGTTTAGCACCCACAACGAGTACTACCACAACTTTAGTGCTCGGTGATGCTTTAGCTGTGACTTTGTTAAAGTTACGAGGCTTTACTGAGGAAGATTTTGCCCGTTCTCACCCTGCTGGTTCATTAGGAAAAAAGTTATTATTACATATAGATGATTTAATGCGAACTGGTAAGGATATTCCTCAAGTTAAGCTCGGAACAAATATACAGGAAGCTTTATTTGAAATCACCAAAAAACGATTGGGTATGACAGCTATTGTCGATGCCAATAATTGTGTTAAAGGCATTTTTACTGATGGTGACTTGCGTCGTGCTTTTGATGAAGAGTTGGATTTGAAAACTACTTTAATTGAACAAGCCGCAACAATTAACCCAATAACAATTAAGTCCAATAGTTTGGCTGTATCGGCGGCACAATTGATGGAAAGTCACAATATCCACAGTTTATTGGTTGTCGATGATGATAATCATTTGGTTGGTGCGCTAAATATTCATGATTTATTAAAAGCAGGAGTTGTTTAAGTATGTATTCATCTGAAGAATTGTTCGAAATTGCTAAAAATATCAAGTTAATAATTTTTGATGTTGATGGTGTCTTAACTGATGGAGGTCTGTATTTTACCGATGATGGTCGAGAGATGAAAAAATTTAACTCCAAAGACGGTTTGGGTCTTTCTTGGTTAGCAAAAACAGACATCACTGTCGCTATTATTACTGGTAGAAACTCTCCAATCGTTGCCGAGCGCATGAAGGCATTAAAAATCAATCATGTATATCAGGGACGAATGAATAAATTAGAAACTTACCATAATTTACTCTCTGCATTGAAACTAAAACCTTCACAAGTTGCCTATGTAGGTGATGATGCCATTGATGTGCCTATTATGAAAGAAGTTGTTTTGCCAGTTGCGGTTGCCGATGCTCATAAGTCTGCTAAAGCTGTAGCTAAGTGGATTACTAGCAATAAAGGTGGTCGAGCTGCAGGTCGAGAAGTGTGTGATTTGCTGATGGAAGCTCAAGATAAATTAATTGATATTGATAAACTACATCAATAAAAAATGACTGCACAGAATAAACAAATCGCCTTATTTGCCATTCTTGCATTAGTATTCTATGCACTGTGGAATTATTACTTTAATCGTGAAGAGATTAAAAAGGATAAGCCATTTACTAAAGGTTATTCAGTAGAGAAAATAGAAATGCGTATGACTAACGAAGATGGAGAATTATCGACTAAATTTAAGTCTCCTAGCTTAATTCGTTATACTGATTCACCCGTATTGTTTATTGATTCACCAACTGTTTGGACTTATGAAAACAATAATGAAAAATGGTTAATCAAAGCAAATAAAGCCGAGCTTAATACGCAGACAGATAAGGTTGAATTGATTGATAAAGTGAATGCACATTCGCTTGATGAGAAAGAGCCAATGGATTTTAGCACTGATTTCTTGACACTTGATTTAACAGAAAAAAAAGCACAAACAACAGCAGGAATTTCTATGCAACAAGCACAGTTTAGTTTGCAAGGGCAGGTTGCCCATATTGATTTAAAAAATAAAATTATTGAGGTAAATAATAATGTTAAAGCCATTTACAAAACCATTAAATAAAATACCATTTCTTATACTTCTATTTATGGCTATAAATGTTAGTGCATTAGAAAGTGATAAAAAGGCTGATTTTCAACTTGATGCTGATAATTTTCTCAACTTACCTCAAGTTGAGAATGGTGTTGCTCGCGTCAAGTTTTGGGATAATGTTTCTATTCAACAAGGGACATTAAAAATAAAAGCTGACCAAGCAGTTGTTTATAATGGTAAAGATGGCATTCAAAAGGTGATATTGACAGGTAATCCCATAAAACTGGAACAGTTTATTGATGCCAGCTATGGTAAAATCAATATTAAGGCACAAAAAATTGATTTTATGATGAAGGATGATAAGTTGTTAATGAGTGGAGATGTTGTAATTTCTAGTAAAATTCAAGGTCAGATGCATGGAGAAAAAATCAGTATGGATTTGAAGACAAAAGAAATTAAAGGTATGAAATCCAAAGACTCTTCTAATCGAGTTCGACTTGTTATACCAGGTAAAAAATAACACTTATGATAGTTGTTAAACACTTAGAAAAGTCATATAAAAAAAGACAAATAATTAAAGATGTTTCCATGACGGTAGATAGAGGGGAAGTTGTCGGCTTACTCGGTCCAAACGGTGCGGGTAAAACCACCTGCTTTTACATGATTGTGGGGCTGGTGGCAGCCGATTTAGGTGAAATTATAATTGATGATGTTGATGCCACTAAATTAGGAATTCATCACCGAGCAGGACTTGGTATGGGATATTTGCCTCAAGAAGCATCGATTTTTAGAAAATTAAGTGTTCGCGACAATATTATGGCTGTGCTTGAGTTAAGGAAAGAGTTAAATAAGCAACAACGCAACGCTCAAGTTGAATCCTTAATGGAGGAGTTGCATATATCACATGTGCATGATCAACTTGGTATTAGTCTTTCTGGAGGTGAGCGTCGACGCGTAGAGATTGCCCGAGCTTTGGCATTAGACTTAAAATATATTTTACTGGATGAACCCTTTGCTGGTGTTGATCCGATTTCGGTTATCGACATACAAAAAATTGTATCTCACCTTAAAAATAGAGGGTTAGGTGTTTTAATAACGGATCATAATGTCAGTGAAACCTTGGGGATTTCAGATCGCGCCTATATATTGAATGATGGAGTCATGATAAAAGAAGGTACTCCTGAACAAATAATCAGCGATGAGAAAGTAAAGAGTGTCTATTTGGGTAAGAACTTTCGAATGTAAAGCTTGCTTTTATTTTTATTATTGTGTATCGTTATATCAATTATAAAAATAAGAGTTTGGACAAATAAACCTTGAATTCTCATAATTCATACCAAAATTTTCTTTTAGAGACAGGAATTGTTTCGTTATTCTTGTCATCACTTTCAGCGAGCAATAAACTTTCATTAAACGAAAGTTTTGTTTATGTTCGTTTTTACTAGCAAAATGAGGAAATCACTATGCAAATAGATATTACTGGTCATCAAGTCGAAGTCACAAAATCAATGAGAGATTACTTTACAACAAAATTTGAGCGTATTAAACGCCACTTTGATCAGGTTATTAAGGTACATGCAATATTAAGTGTTGAAAAAATGGAACATAAAGCAGAGGCAACGATGCACATTAATGGAAAAACGATTTTTGCCGAAAGTATACAAGAAGATTTGTATGCTGCTATTGATTTATTAATTGATAAATTGGATAAGCAAATTAGAAGGCATAAAGATAAAGTCACCAATAAACACCGAGGAGAAGGTTTGAAATATAATATTTCCTAAAAATCATCAATG
>JALWML010000379.1 GCA_027083915.1 Lysobacterales bacterium
GGATTATTAGATGATTTTACCGGTCTTTTAAATCAAGAGAATTTTAACGCGATTCATCTAAAACTGGGTGAGCTACAAGAAGCACTTGAGACTTACAAAGTTTCTACAAAATGAGCGAAGCAAGAATAACAGCAAGGAGAATAATCATGGCAAACATCAACCAATACAATTTAGGTATCTTTGCTGATGCCTGCGGTAATTTCTTTATACTTTTAGTAGCGGCAACATCTAACAAAGTTCTATCATCTTGACTCATGTCTTTAAAAGTCGTTTGATCAATCAGCTCGGGATCTGTTTCTTGTGAATCTGCTAAAATAGCATTGCTTTTTGTAGGTGACGCTCCAAGTACTGTACCCGTTTGTGAATCAAAACTTCGGTAAATTTTTGGTTGTACAACTTCTTCAGAAGAAAACTCTTGGGTTGATGTTGCCAGTGACATTAAGGTGATGTTATCTGAACCACCTTGATCAACCGCAAGTTGAACTAGGTTATTTGTCAATTCTTCTAGATTTTGATGATTTTGTAAATACTTTATCATGCCTTTTTCTTTAATTACACCAAATAAACCATCTGTACAAAGCATTAATAATTGGTCTTTTTGAATAGTGCCTTTATTGCTATGTATTTCTATGTCTTTTCGCACGATTCCCAAAGCTTGAGAAATGACATTTCTGTCAGGATGTGTCTCTAAGTCTTCTAATGAAATATGACCACTTTCTAACAAAATTTCAACATAGGAATCATCTCTTGTCAGTAAGTGTAATTCACCATCCCACAAGTAAACACGAGAATCCCCAACCCAAGCAATTTCATACTTTTCATCTTCAAACAAAACAGCGACAATGGTTGTTGCCATGCCTTTCTTCTTTTCATCTGTTTTAACTTCGTCAATAAGTGCTTGATGTGCCAAGTGAATAGCTGATTGCAGGGATGCACCTGATTGAATGGCACGAAGAACTGTTTTACATGCCAATTGACTTGCAACTTCTCCTTTTTCCAGTCCTCCAACACCGTCAGCCACAACATAAAGACCAAGTTGATTATCAACTAGATAACTGTCCTCGTTTATTTTCCTTTTACCAATGTGGGTTTGTGTAAAAAAATTAATCATGATTTATTAAGTTTAGTTGAGTCTCAACCTTTAACCTAGTAAATTAAGCATATAAAATTTTTTTTGTGATATTCATCACATATTTTCAGATTCAAAACCTTATTTATGTACTGTGTAATCATTTACCAATTGAACAAAAGCTTTTACTCCATTGATTAAATTTGATTCATCAACATAAAACAATGGTGAATGATTTGTTGGAGCAGTCTTAGCATTGACTTCTGGTGGAGTGACTCCCATAAAGAAGAAAAACCCAGGGACTTCTTGAGCAAAATAAGAAAAATCCTCAGCACCTGTAATCATCCCCATATCAATAACTTTTTTCTCTCCAAAAACATTTCTTAAACTCGGAAGCATCTGCTCCACAAGTTCGGGATTATTCACGGTAACAGGGTAGCCTGAATGAATCACCAAATCAGCTGTTGCTCCTGATGCTTTAGCTGTATTTTCGACAACTTGCTGCAAATTTTGATGAATAATATCCCTAATCCCCATATCAAAATTTCTTATTGTGCCAACCATTTCTACCTTATCAGGGATGATATTACTGCGAATACCGCCTTTAATAGCGCCAAAAGACACAACAGCGGCAGCTTTGGTGACATCCACTTTACGAGATACAATAGTTTGCACTGCATTAATGATTTGAGCAGATGCCACAATTGGATCAACTCCACCCCAAGGACGAGAGCCATGTGTTTGCTTACCATGAACAGTTAAATCAAAAGTGTCAACAGCAGCCATAGCAGGTCCTGCATGATAACCTAACACGCCACTAGGAATGCTTGAAGTAACATGAATGCCAAATGCCACATCGGGTTTATATTGTTTAAAAACACCTTCTGAAAGCATCATTTCAGCACCCCCTTGTTCACCATCAGGAGCACCCTCTTCAGCTGGTTGAAATAAAAATAGAATTGAGCCTTTCAAAGCGTCTTTATTTTTGGCAAATACTTCAGCTGCTCCCATTAGCATAGCCACATGAGTATCGTGTCCACATGCATGCATAACACCAACAGTTTCGCCACGGTATTGGGCTTGTTGTTTAGAGGCGAACTCCAAATCCACTTGCTCAGTAACAGGCAATGCATCCATATCAGCTCTTAAGGCAATTGTTGGTCCTGGTAAATCACCCTTTAAAAAACCAACCACGCCAGTGTGTGCCACTCCTGTTTTCACTTCCATTCCTAAAGACTTTAAATGCTCAGCAATTATTTTACTGGTTCTAAATTCTCGATTGGAAAGCTCTGGATGAGCATGTAAATCTCTGCGCCAGTTAATAACTTTCTGCTCTACTGCAGAAATATCCTTTGATATTTCTGCAAATGATGTGAATGAAGTACTAAATAATATAAAAGGTAAAATAATTCTAATCATGTTAATCTCTGTTAATTTTTGACTTAATAGAAGCTTATGATGCCACAAGGTCGCATTTATTGTAAAGACAATAATAAAGCTTCATTCTCAGCTGTCCAACTCTCGCTATAAACAAGTTTAGCTTGATTGAGCACACTTAATGCCTGGATATTTTGCCCTAATTTTTTTAAGGCTTTAGCTTTAATCTCCAAATGGGGGTTTGGAGCGGGGTTATTTTTTTCTAGTCTATTTAGAATATTGAGGGATTTTTTCGCATCGGTTTCTAGGTAAATTTCTGCCAATTGGTTTTGTGCATCTACTAACATTTTTACATCATTATTGTCATTAGCTTGTTTACTGACTTGGTTTAATATTTCTATTGCTTTTGATGTTTGCTTTTTTTGTTTATAGTAACGTGCCAAATAATAGTCCATATAAACTTGTATTCTTGCAAAACCATGTTCGTTTATGAATGCAACTCGGTCATCCCAGATTTCTTTAAAATCTCCCAAGTCTTTTTTTAATAACATGAGTTCTAAAGTAAGAAAAGCATTATTCAATAGCACACCATAGTTTTTTGACTTGAGTGCCATTTCATAATTTCTATCTATCTGCTGTTGAGCATGCTCCCATTCGTATGCATTCATAGCTAAAATAGCATCGTAAAACAAAAATATCAACATTGTATTGTCAGAGCCTGTTTTATTTGCCAACACTTCTAGTTTATTATTAATTTCACGTGCACGAGTAAAATGTCCTCGTTGATTCAAAATAGCAACCAAACTACTTAAGCCTTTAGCATAATTTTGACTATCATTATCTAGTTCTGAGAGTTCAACTAATTGCTCTACAGCGGCGATTGATTTTTCCCACTGATAACTAGATAAGTACATTTCTGCCAGTGAATTCAATGACAGTATTTGATAATGTAAGTTGCCAGCAAGGATTGCATATTTCCGTGCACTTTCAAACAAAGCAAAAACATCTTCATTGATTTCTTGAGTTATCATAACACGGCCTTGACCAAAATAACTTCTCGCATAGAGCACTGGAAAACGTTGTTCATCGATGT
>JALWML010000380.1 GCA_027083915.1 Lysobacterales bacterium
TACCAGAAACCCAGGAACAGGAGTCAATCATTCTGGGTTTTATCGAGATGCCATCACACTGGCTAATGGAACCGTGGTCAGTACACATACACCAGTGACTCATGACAACAATACAGCATTTGAAAGTCCTTTTACGATTAAAACATTGACCATGACTAATGGTTATTTAGTACCAGATACAGCCATAGCAAACTTGCCTGATGTGACATTGTCATTTTGGAGTCCAGATGTCATGGTTAATTTTACAGGGCAATTATGGCAATTTCAGCCTGTAGAAGTCATTGCACGCAGTGTGCCTCCTTTTACATCTATGCAATTGGAAATACCAGAGCTACAAGTGATGAGTGAAGAAAATGTTGATGTGAATGATTTTCAAAACTATTTACGCATCAATAATTTAGCCGTTGTAGTTATGCGTGATGTCACCACACGTGACTCAAGAGATCAGCAACAACCCTTTAATCTACGTGTGCCAAGCTCAGGACACCAAACAACTGGTGATGGCGGTCAAATCTACGACATCTCTCATTTGCAATTTGTACAAGCCGATCAAGTAAGGGGAATAGGTGGAGCCGGCGGAGTCAATACACCAAAAGATGGGCAAAGACCACTAGCTCAATTTATGCACGATGACAATGTCATGCAAAACAATATTTCATTTGCCGGTACCCCTACAGGAAGTGTCGAGATATATCCCGATGGATCGGTGGCTGCCTTTGTACCAACTAGACGCGCAATGGCATGGCAATCGGTTGCCCCTGATGCAACTCCAGTGGTCAGAGAACGTTACTGGATAAGTTTTCAACCCGGTGAAATTCGTGCCTGTGCAGGTTGTCATGGAATCAATGATGTTGACCAAGCAGGCAATCAACCCACTCAGCAAAAAGCACAAGCTTTTCGAGCGTTGTTGCAACACTGGAAACAAAACCTCAATACTTTAGTCTTTAGTGATGGTTTTGAATAGATTTATAATAATTTTATTGATGTGCTTGTGTTTTGAATCACAGGCACAACTTAAAGCCTTCCCAGAAGCCGAAGGTTTTGGTGCACTCGCCAGTGGCGGTCGTGGAGGCTCTGTGTTGAAGGTAAGTAATTTAGATGCATCAGGAGTAGGCTCATTGTTGTGGGCGGTCAACCAACCAGGTGCGCGAATCATTGTTTTTGATGTATCTGGAATCATAACCACAGACATAGAAATCCCACATGGTGATATCACCATAGCAGGGCAAACAGCACCTGGAGCTGGCATAACTCTTGTTGGTCATTTAACAACCGAATTTGGAGTAGAGACCAACAACATAATCATTCGCCATATCAGAGTAAGACCACCCAATCCCAATGCGCAATGGCCGCCCAATCAACACGATGGCATACAGTTTTCCAGTGCCAACAATATAATCTTAGACCATGTGGATGTATCTCATGGTGCGGATGAAAATATTGATATGTGGGATGGAGCCAATCATATAACAGTTCAATGGTCGAATATTTCCTTCCCAATCTATGATGTTGCTAATGGGTGGACACATAACAAAGGAATTCTCAATCACCGCCCATGCGTGGATGATAACAGTTGTGATGGTAACTCAAGAACAGGAGGATTCATCTCTATTCACCACAATTATTTCGCCCATGCCCGCAATCGAACACCGGCTTTATCGATGGGGCCAGCAGAGGTTAAAAACAATTTGGTTTACAATGGTCGAGAAGGCTTTGTGCACCACAATATTGTTGCCGATGGGCAGTTTAATATTGTTGGCAATAAATACGTGGCAGGACCGAGTATTTCATTAGCGCCTTTCTTTTTTGATCCGGAAAATAGCAACCCACCTATTTTAACTCAGTATTGGTTGCAGGATAATTTGATTGAAGACAATAGTTATAATGGTGTAGTCAACAATCCGTGGAATGACACAGCTTTTCAAAATGAATATACTTTTGTTTGCTGTGGGGTCGTAGCCACACAATTCAATCAAATAGGAGAGTTTGATTTCACAAGCCAAAATAATACCGCTATCACGACTCATAACAGTTCAGAAATTGAAGACTTATTAATCCAACAAGTCGGTGCTTTTCCCCGAGACATAATAGCAAGAAAATCAATCACCGACTTACAAACTCGAACAGGTCAATGGGACAATTATCGACCACCCAATCTAATGGATGGTTTAACAGCCACACCACCACCACCAACAGATACAGATAATGATGGAATGCCCGATAGTTGGGAATTACAGAACGGATTAAATCCCGCAATTGCCGATAACAACACAATAATGCCATCAGGATATACCGCTATTGAAGAGTATATTAATGGTATTGCCACAATGTTATTGAGCAATAGAATTTTTGTTGATGGGTTTGAAAATTAATAGTCAGAAAGCAGAATATGTATTTGCAGGAATTCCTGTAAGCACATACTGAATACAGTAAAATCAACCAGTAAACATTCTTGCTTTTTACCTATGTATTCTTCACAAAATGCATGGTGTAAGCATAAATCAACTACTCTTCTTCTTTATTATGTTTCTGCTGAGCAAGTTTATGTTCACGTCTTTTTTCAAGAGTTTTACGCACTGAACGGGTAATTCGATCTGCGGCACCAGCAATGGCAAGATCGACATTTTCGTCATGATGCGTAACGGCAATTGGTTTCATGCCTCTGATACGTGCTTCCATGGTACAGCGCAAATCATCATCACCGCCTTTGGGTCCATTCTCATCTGAAATATAAACCTCTACACGTGTCACTTCATCAATAAAGCTATTCAAAGAATCTTTCAAAAGACCATCAACATATTTTATCAATAATTCTCCACCTTTAACATTGTAATCTGTATTTACTTGTATTTGCATTACGCACTCCAGTTGTTTTAGTTTGTTTGTTTTCTCATATATAACCTGAGGACATAATCATTTTTTTCAATCTTTTTCGATGCAACACACCAAAAATAAATAACCCACTATTTTGGCTCGCCTGCTTTTATCAATGGACAATTTACAATGTGTAATGTGCAATTAAAGATCAAGGTCAAAAGCCTAACTCGAACGGCGGTGCAAAGGCACGGCGAAAATTAACAAGATATAGAGTTCAATATATTTTGATATGTATGGTTTACTAGCAGCTTGAGCTGGGAAGAATGATGAAACGGGTATTATAAATGTCTGGAAAAGTCCTGTTTCTGGTGCAGTATTCTTATGACCTCTATCAGATTATCGTTGTGCTTATAGAAAATGACATGAGAATTTACATTCAATTTCACTAGGTTAACCTTTATATAATCACAAGTTTTACCTCTAACATCACCTTTCGATAATTTACTAAATACTTGGTCAAAACTATGTATATATTCAACAGCCTTAGTTTCACCAAAGTTTAATGCACTGTAATTGTAGATGTTTTCTAAATCTTCATAGACTTTTGGTTTTAAAAAGACTTTATTTGCTATCGTCACTTTTTTGAGCATCCATTCGAGTTAAAAAGTCTTGCATATTCCATTCTGTTGCACTACCACTGTCTTCACCTTCTTGAATAAG
>JALWML010000381.1 GCA_027083915.1 Lysobacterales bacterium
AGGTTATACAGTTGATTTGAGACATCGCAAAAAGAGCTGTTTTGCATAAAAATAGGTGTATTTTTATTTTTTGAACAGATAGCAATTATATAAATGTATGGTGAATTATTTTTGCTTAACTTATTTTTTGAGTTGGGATCGCAAAACAGATTATTTGATTCTTGATTGTCGGTTTGGTGAAAAATTGATTCGATATTAGAATCTACTCTAAATTGTTGTCCATAATAGGATGAATAATCAAAATATTTTGAAATGAGTAATTTAAATTCATTAAAGGTAAGTTCTTTTACATGGTATTCATTATGAGAATTGTTTTCTTCAGAATAAATATCTTTGTCAGGTGTTGAAATTATAAGAATTCCATCCTTTTTTAACAATCTTGAAATTTCTATTAAAAGTTCATCTTGTTCAACTAAGTGTTCAATGGTTTCAAAACTAACCACCACATCAATTGAACCTCCTGGTAAGTTTGTTTCAATGGCATTTTTTTGAATAAATTCAAGGTTGGTGTGTTGTTGATATTTGTTTTTTGCTCTTGATATTGTTGGTTGGTCAATATCAATGCCAATGACTTTTTTTGCATGTTCGGCTAATAATGCACTTCCATAGCCTTCACCACAAGCTATATCACATACAGATTTGTCTTTGACTAGTTTTAGTATCGAATAATAGCGATGCCAATGTTCATACCATGTATGGTAGTTAAAGTTTGAACCAAATCGTTCCATATTGTTATGATATTCTCAAATTCAACATGCTAGAGTATGAAAAAATCTCTATAATTATTATTTAGATATTTTCTTTTTAGAGAAAAATAATTTAACAGAAGCTAATATTGATAAAAATATTGCAAACAACCAAAAAGTTGAATTTACAGGGACTTGAACTGGAGGTGCTGATACCATTGAAAGAGTAGGGTCGTTAGCTCCAGGCTGTGTAGGGTCATCTGATACAGTTGAACCTTGATTGCTTGAATTGAACTGAGCTTGATTAGAAATGGTAAATGGAAGAGTGTTATTACTAACAAGAACTGAAAACTCGACGTTAGCTATAGTATTTGCTTGGAGAGTTCCAAATGATATACTTACATTGGTATTACCAGTAATGTTTCCAGATATTACATTACCAATACTTGTTGTTACTGACCCAACAACTAATGAAGTATTAGTATCAATTGTATCATTAAGAAATGAACCACTTGCACCAAAATTAGAGTTATTAGTTGCTGATATATGGTATGTAAGAGTATCTCCAATTGTAAGATCTCCAGAATTGTCAGCATCAATGCTGAGTGATGCTGTTTTAGATACTGAAATGTTTGAACTTCCATTTATACTATTGTCGAGGGGTTGAGCTGCAATTTGTTGATTAATATTGTCATTGGCTTGCAAATTTAAGCTTAAAGCGGTTAAAGCGGTAAGTGTTTTTTTCATAATCTTCCATTAAGTTTTATAAGTCAATCTTTATAATAAAACATAAACTTATAAGTTCCTATTTTTAATCACGAAATCTTAAAAAAATATCATTTTTACTAAACCCAAATTCAGATATAAAGAACTCATTGTGTAATAGTCAAATCCTTAAACTCCTTAAGAAAACATTAAAAACCTTCAACACCAATAGAGTCGATTATTTTTATAAAGCTATTTATGTAAAAAACATTCGATCTAGGTAGGTTTGATTTTATTATCTCCTAAGACACTTCAATAACTTATACTTTAAAATATATTTCACAATCAAGATTTTGATTAAAAGCTAATAATGCGGCGGAGTCTCATCAACTGGATTAGTTTGCTGCCAATGCTGTGACTCATCTTCAATTTTTTTATCTAATAACTGAATCTGTCTTGTTAGTTTATCCAGCATTTTCTGTTGTGAAACGATAACATCATTTAATTGCTCAATAGACTCCTCTGCAAAGGCAAGTTTGGTTTCGATTTCTATTATTTTATCTTCAAATTCATTCATATTAATTAAAAGTGATTAACTGATAGCCTTGTGACTGAAGACTGATTAAAGCGGTAATGGCTGATAAAGAAACATCAACAAAGTCTAAAATTTCGTCACGTTTATAACCGCGAAATTCAACTGTTTGACCACAAACAATGATTTGCACACCTGCCTCATGAAGTTTCTTTAAAAGCTCTGCATTTGGGTTGTCAGTGATATATCGTTTGTCATAAGCTCTATTAGTTAAAATATCTTTACCCGCTTTTCCATGAATAACAAGTGCGGCTTTGATGTTTTTTTTCTTTACACCAGCATCGATGTGCATATTTAAAAATCGTGCAACAGTGTTAATGCCTCGGTTGAGTTCTTCATTGTCTTCATTAGACGTATAAACATCAAAAACAGCCTTAACTTTTTTAGGTGTCTTAAAAGAAGTATTAGCGACAGGTTTAAAATCGCCATAACCTTCTATCAAGCGTTTAGCAGAAACATTTAAACTCATTGCAATAAGAATGGGAACAAGCAATAAAATAAGTAATTTTCTCATGAATTTTTTCCTGTTGTTTGTTATTTAACACGCATGCCAGGTTGAGCACCAGCATGTGGTTCTAAGATATACAAATCTTTCCCACCAGATCCTGCTGCCAGTACCATGCCTTCTGACATGCCAAATCGCATTTTTCGTGGAGCTAAATTTGCTACCATAACGGTATGTTTGCCAATTAAATCTTCAGGAGCATAGGCAGATTTTATCCCTGCAAAGACGTTTTTAGTCAGACCGCCAAGATCTAAAGTTAACTGCAACAATTTATCCGCACCTTTGACATGCTGTGCATCAATAATTTTAGCGATGCGCAAATCAATTTTAGCAAAGTCATCAAAGGCAATTTCATCACTGATTGGATCATCGGCTAATGGTCCTGTGATTTGAGTTTCAGGCTCTAATGATTTTAAATCTTCTTTTGAGTCTTCCATCATTTTATCAATGCTTTCGCTTTCCATGCGAGTGATAAGTGGTTTGAATTTATTGATTTCATGGTTTAAAAGCGGTTGTTTGACCGCATGCCAATTATTAAAATCAATATTTAAAAATATCGCGGCTTTATCAGCAGTATCAGGCACAACAGGTGATAACCACGAAATAAGCACACGAAATAAGTTAATGCCTGTAGAACACACTTGGTGAACTTCTTCTTGTTTACCTTCTTCTTTAATCGCCTGCCAAGGAGCCATATCAGAAATATAGACATTGGCTTCATCGGCTAAGGTCATGATGATTCTAATGGCTTTGGAATACTGGCGTTTAACGAATAGCTCGACGATCTCATCGGATGCATCGACAAATTTTTGGTACAACTCAGGGTTGTGTAGTTCGCTTGATAGTGTATTGTCAAATTTCTTTTTGATAAAGCCAGCACAACGCGAAGCAATATTAACTATTTTACCAACTAAGTCAGAGTTAACTTTGGTGACAAAGTCTTCCATGTTTAAATCGCTATCGACAATTTTGTCATTCAATTTAGAAGCAAAATAATAACGCAGATAATCAGGTTTTAAATGTTTTAAGTATGTATGTGCATTAATAAA
>JALWML010000382.1 GCA_027083915.1 Lysobacterales bacterium
ATTATTGTTAGGTGCAAATGAAGCTAAAGCCAATAAATTATACCAACACGCGGCACAATGCACTGCACTGGATGCACTGCAAAACTGCGATGTGAGCTTCGCACAAGAACAAATTGACTGATATTGTTAATGGAAAGCAAACAATCGGGTTAAATCATTGCTAATTATGTAGAATAAAATAAAATGATTAGCTTTTTAATCGTAAGCGCGTTTTCATGCTAATAAACCCAAACAAATCAACATCCAATCTAAAGCCTTGGCAACTTCATTTGCTTGCCAGTATTTTTTTATTGCTGATTTACAACCTGCCTTTTTGGCGTGAGATAAAAACCATTTTAAATCCTCAGGGCTTGAGTGATTGGTTGTTCATGGGCTCTATCTTTATGCTTTTATTGGCTTTAATTAATTTATTACTTCATCTATTGTGTTACCGATTAACGTATAAAGTTGTTTATAGCTTTATTTTTATTGGTTCCGCCATGGCACTTTATTTTATTCAACAATACAATATTATTATAGACAGAGACATGGTTCAAAATGTCTTTGAAACAAATCCCAGTGAAGCCTTTGATTTTGTTAATACTACCCTGTTTATTTATCTCTTTTTATTGGGTTTTTTACCTCTCGTTATTGTTTTTAAGTTGCCAGTTAAATTTGGTACATTTAAACTCGAATTTTTGACCAAATTAAAGGTGATTGCCAGTAGTCTTGTCACTATCGCACTTCTTTTGTATATCAGTTATCCCACCTATGCTTCTTTAGCTCGTGGAAACCGTCATATTTCACATATTATAGTTCCCACTAATTTCATTTTTGCCAGTATTTCTTATACAAAGCAAAGGTTTAAAAGTGCACGCATGCCATTGGCGAAAATAAGCCAGGATGTAAAACTCGGTAGTTTATGGCAAAAGAAAAAAGACAAGACTGTTGTTATTTTGGTACTTGGAGAAACAGCCAGGGCCGATCATTTTTCACTCAATGGTTACGATAAAATAACTAACCCAAAGTTAGCGCAACAAAACATCATCAACTTTAAACAAACAACATCTTGTGGAACCAGCACAGCCATCTCATTGCCTTGTATGTTTTCACATTTGGATAAAGATAATTTTTCTATAAATAAAGCTAACAATAGTGAAAACATCCTTGATTTTATTGCTAACAGTGGTTTTTCTGTGCAATGGCGTGATAATAATACGGGTTGCAAAGGCATTTGTGAACGGGTTGATTTTATTGATTTAACCAAAGTAAAAGATAACCCTTTATGCGAAACAGGCGAGTGTTTTGATGAAATCTTGCTAAAAGACCTCAGGCAACAAATTGCTGACAATCCAAATAACCAAGTTATTGTGATGCACCAGAAAGGTTCTCATGGTCCTGCTTATTATTTACGCTATCCTGAAAGGTTTAAACAATTTACACCTGTTTGTGCCACTAATAAGTTACAAGATTGTGACCCTAAAGACATTAATAATGCTTACGATAACACTATTTTATATACCGACCATGTGGTCAATCAAGTCATTGAAGAGTTAAAACTATTACCACCTGAATACAATACCGCTTTAATGTATATTTCTGATCATGGCGAGTCTTTAGGTGAGAATAATATTTACCTGCATGGAACACCCTATTTTATGGCGCCAGATGCTCAAACTCATGTGCCCTTCCTGATTTGGTTTTCTCATAAATTTACGCAGAGTTTTAATATCAATACAGACTGTTTAAATAAAAAAATAAATTCTCCATTTTCGCACGATAATCTTTTTCACTCACTATTGGGTTTATTAAATTTAGAGACATCTTATTATCAAGCACAAAAAGATATATTTGCGACTTGTCGCCGTCCATAATCATGAAAAAGTTATTACCCCCTTTTCCACTATTAGTTATTTTGGTTTTATCCATCATCAGCTTGATTGTTATACATATCTTTAATTTAGACTTTTACTTTGCTGATTTAATTTACAATAAACATTCACAGTGGATTTACAAGGAAGCCTGGATTACCACACAATTATTACATCGTTACGCAAAATATGCATTAATATTGTGCTACCTCATTTTTGTCATTTGGACATTCATTAGTTATTTTAAACACCGCATTGATTTGTATCCTCGTATTGTTTTAATGATTGCTTTGTTAGTAGGTACAATGACAGTTTCTGCTTTAAAGCATATCTTAAATGTCGACTGTCCTTGGGATTTAATTCAATACGGTGGTACCAAGCCCTTTATGAGTATATGGGCATATAAGTCAGAGTTTTTACCTTCATCGGGCTGTTTTCCTGCAGCTCATGCCAGTGCAGGTTTTACCTTGATTTCAACTTATTATTACATGAGACTTTTTAAACCTGAGTACAAAAACATTGCACTAGCAGTGACTTTATTTATTGGCTTCGGGTTTGGATTAGCACAACAATTTAGGGGAGCTCATTTTATTTCACATGACATTACTTCATTAATTGTGTGCATAATTGTTAACCATATTATCTTTTCATTGGCTTTTAGGCATAAAAAATACCGCTATTAATAAAGCTATTTTTCTGCTAATTCACCCAAAAATTGACGGTAATATTGCAGTTCTTCAATGGATTCACGCACATCATCCATTGCCAAATGATTGCCTTTCTTTTCATAGCCATCAAGAATCGAAGGATTCCAGCGTCTAAATAACTCTTTAATTGAACTCACATCAATTTGGCGGTAGTGAAAATAATTTTCTAAATCCGGCATCCATTTAGCTAAAAAACGTCTATCTTGGCAGATAGTATTACCACACATGGGAGATGTGTGTATAGGGACATGCTCTGATAAAAACTCAATAGACAGTTGTTGTGCATCTTGAATGGTAATATCAGACTCTTCAACCCGAGCCCACAAGCCAGAGTCAGTGTGGTGTTCGGTATTCCATTCATCCATCTTTTCTAAGACAGAAGTCGGTTGATGAATAGCCATTGCCTCACCTTCGGCAATGATATTAAGATCTTTATCAGTTACGATTAAAGCAATTTCGATTATGCGATCTTTTAACGGATTTAACCCAGTCATTTCCAAATCTATCCAAATTAAATTCGACTTTTTATCAATCATTTAGTTTTCCTTTAAAAATTCTGCCCTATTTTACCTAAAGTCACTGGAAATATGTAAAATACTTTCATGCAAAAATATCGCGTTATATCGACTCAAAAACAAACCGCATTGATTCTAAACACTGAATCAGGAGAGCAGCAAGCCTGCTTCTTTGCCCGTAAAGATAAACCAATATGTGGAGATTATGTTGACATTCAACACAATAAAAATGAATGCCTTATTTCCAAAATTTTACCACGGAAAAACATATTTGCCCGCGCTAATCATAAAGGCAAAAAACAAAATATTGCTGCCAATGTCGACAACCAAATCATCGTTGTCGCTGTCGAGCCTGAGCCAACACGTGATTTAATTAATCGTTATTTAATAGGCGCGCACCATTGTGGAACAAAACCCATTATTGTTTTTAATAAAAACGACATTGACGCCACTTTTTTTGAC
>JALWML010000383.1 GCA_027083915.1 Lysobacterales bacterium
CCAATTGCGCTGATGAGGTGTTGAGAATCATCAGCATGAAAGCAACTAAGTATTTTTTCATTAACAAATTTCCTCTATGTGAAAGTGGAACTTATTTTATGAAAAATATAGAACAGAACTCTGAGATAGTTCTTAGGAAGTTATGAGATTTTGGTTTTTAAGCCTGATGTTGAGAAAAATTAAAGAAGTATGTTGATTATTTATTCACTTTTTGAATTCTGAAAAATCCATATTAGTGATAAGATTTTTTGTTCCATTAACCCTAAAATTAGTTATCAGGGTTAATGGAAGTTGAAAAATCTTTATTCAAAACCATTATTGAAAACAAGCTCAGAAAGGCCATAAATTTCAGATGACATTTCTGAAGTTGTTCCAGACCAAGTGCTTGGAATCACATTATCGGCAGTTGTGGTGCTGGTTGTTCTTATGCCAAAGCCATTCGTTAACGGATTTGTTAAGGTAAAACTAAAATCGCCATTGGCATCTGCAACGGTTGACCCTAAATGCTCGAAAGCATCCATGATAGTGTCACTATTATCCAGATAGAAATCTATAATGCAATTTGGGCACGGGCTTGGGTCACCAAAAATATTGCTTAGGTGTGAATGACCAGCTATATTTACACCACTAACTGATGAAATTACCGCTGGTTCAAAGTTTTTTTGTACACTCATTAAGTTGCCACTATATTCAATGTATTTTTCTAAACCTATTTTTACAAGGTTTCGGCGAATGGTGTTGCCCCCATCCTTAAAGCCATTTACATGAGTATCACCCCATAAAATAGCTCCTTTGGTATTACTAAACCCATTTTTTGGGTAGTATATTTCATTGTCTATTATCATATGTCCATTGTTAACTTCAGGTGTATCACGTGTGGTTGATAATTTAATGCCTTGCCCACACACTCCGACTTCATTGCCTGCTAAGTCTTTACCAATAATATTGTTTTGTACGGTATGCAATCGACCAAAAACGGTTAGGGCTTCAGGAGGTGTAGAAATGGTGCTATGAATAGTTTGTAACCCAGCAATAACATTGTTTTCTATTAACAAGCCTGTCCCACTGGCTGAAATTCCTGCACCACCAAACCATTCTGCTGCTTCTAAAGGCGGTGTAACTGGATTTATGTTGGTAAAGGTTCGGCAGTTAAGACTAGTAGGCACTTGAGGAACTGTCCCATCAATTCTTGTGCCAATTAGGTTATTAATGATTTGTACGCCACTGGTTGCAGAGTTGATTTCTATTGCATAGGTGCTAGCTCCTGTCATTACATTGCCATCTATCAACATATTATTTGCAAAATTAGTGGTTAGAATCGCATGATTACCAGCCAAATTATCGGTATTTCCAATTAAATCATCAAACTCAATATTCATTCCATTGCCTTTTAATCCCCATGTATTATTGGTAAAAACTCCATCAGATTGTTTCCAATGAATACTTTGCCCTCCTTTAAATCCCATGTTCCTTATCGTAACAAATTTAAGTTGAATATCTAAAGTTGTTCCAGAGTCTATAATTATTTTTGGCATTTCACCATTAAGGACATCAATAGTGGGACCTTGAATGGTAATATTTCCTGTTGAATCTAATCCTTGTGGTTGTAAGCCGTAGAAGCTTGATGTGCCAGAACTATTTATTGGTAGTGCCCATTGGTTTCTAACGGTGTTATAGTACAAATCATCTCCATCACCATTTGTGCCATTAAGTCCAGAAAAGCGAATGAGAATTGGAGAACATCCAGGGCAAGCAGTGTTATCAGATCTAGCACCAGCCTCTCGTAAAGCTCGTCTAAAAGTGCATTTCCCAGCCCCTGATCCCGTGGTATCAGGATAGAAGGTTGCGGCTCCTTGTGTATAATCACAGGTGTGAGAATTATTTGCAGGTTCTTCATCTATTGCCCAGTCTACAGTTATTGTACAGCCACTTCCGTTACAAACAGTATTACTTGCCAGTAGATTTGTGCTAAAGAAAATTATAAAAATGACAAATGTATTTTTAAAGTTAGTTTGTTTCATTGTGTATTTCTCTTACTTGGAATTTAAAGCATAATTATACGAGATGAAATGTTTTGAATTCTGAGGGAGTTCTGATAAAAATCTGAAAAAGTTATGAGATTTTATTTTTTTAGTCAAAAGAAGGCAATAAATACCTTAAATAGCTTATTTGTTTTAGCTTCCAATAAATTGCGTGTTTTTAATACGCTCAATTTCATCACGCAGTTTAGTCGCTTCTTCAAATTCAAGGTTTTTGGCGTGAGCGAACATTTGTTTCTCAAGTTTGGTGATTAATTTAGCTAAATCTTTGGGTGAATTGACGTTGTATTTTCCTTCTGACTCAGCAACTTTAAACAGTGGTTTATCATCGGTTGTGGTGGATTCAACAAAGCCATCTTTGAGGTCGTGAATTTTCCGAATAACCGTGGTTGGTGTGATGCCGTGTTTTTTGTTGAAAGCGATTTGTTTTTCACGTCTTCGTTTTGTTTCGCCAATGGCATATTCCATCGCTGGGGTTATTTTGTCACCGTACAAAATAGCCTTACCTTTTTCGTTTCTACTCGCTCGTCCTATGGTTTGCACTAAAGAGCGCTCTGAGCGTAAAAATCCCGGTTTATCTGCATCTAAAATCGCAACCAATGAAACCTCGGGCATATCCAAGCCTTCACGCAATAGGTTAATACCGATGAGCACATCAAAAACACCTTGGCGCAAATCACGGATAATTTCTGCGCGTTCAACCGTATCAATTTCTGAGTGCAAATAACGGCATTTGATGCCATGTTCTGACATGTAATCGGTTAAATCTTCACTCATGCGTTTAGTTAGTGTTGTGACCAAAACACGTTCTTGAATTTTTACCCGTTTATTAATCTCTGAGAGTAAATCATCAACTTGTGTACCAACAGGACGAACCTCGATTTCAGGGTCGAGCAAACCTGTGGGTCTAACGACTTGTTCGATAATTTGAGAAGCGTTTTCTTCCTCGTATTTCGCAGGGGTAGCTGAAACAAATATCATGCGTGGTGTGCGCTCTTCCCATTCTTCAAATTTGAGCGGGCGATTATCGAGAGCTGAGGGTAGGCGAAAACCGTAATTAACAAGATTTTCTTTTCGTGATCTATCGCCTTTATACATGGCTCCGATTTGTGGAATGCTGACATGTGATTCGTCCATAACCAGCAGAGCATCATCAGGTAAATAATCGAATAAACACGGTGGTGGGTCGCCAGGGTTCAATCCAGTGAAATGGCGCGAATAGTTTTCGATACCAGAGCAATAACCCAATTCCATCATCATTTCTAAATCATAATTGGTGCGTTGTTGCAGTCTTTGTGCTTCAACCAACTTGTTTTCATCGTTTAATACTTTTAAACGTTCGACCAATTCCTCGCGTATCGTAGTAGTGGCATGAATCATGCGATCGCGCGGTGTAACAAAATGCTTGGTTGGAAATATAGTCAGTTCTTTTTCGTTACTGGATTTTCTACCTGTTAATGGATCAAAATAGCTTAAGTTTTCAATCTCA
>JALWML010000384.1 GCA_027083915.1 Lysobacterales bacterium
GGAATTTTCAAATCTGAATTTTCCGTAGTCCATTATTTTGCAAACAGGTGGTTCTGCTTTTGGTGATATTTCAACCAAATCTAATTTCTGAGCCTTAGCTCTGTCAAGGGCTGCATCTGTTGCCAAAATACCTACTTGTTTACCATCACTATCAATTAAACGTACTTTCATGCAGTTAATTGCTTCATTTATTCTGGTTTGGTGTTTCTTTGCGATTTTTCTAAATCCTCATTTTTTAATTGTGTTTATTATACTTTATCAACTTCTAACAAATTAAAGTGTTCTACAAGTTCTGAAATAGTCATATTCCCAGCATTATCGCCATTGAGTTTTCTGACAGTAACCGTACCGTTTTCCATCTCTTTATTGCCAACAACTAATAGGAAAGCACATTTCTCTAAAGTATGTTCGCGAATTTTATAGCCAATCTTCTCATTTCTCAAGTCTAATTTGACTCTAAATCCATTGTTTTTCAATTCTTTAGCTAAATTAGCCGCATATTCGCTTTGAGCGTCAGTAATATTCATAATTACAGCTTGAACGGGTGACAACCAAAAAGGCAAGTTGCCAGCATGGTGTTCAATTAAAATTCCTAAGAATCGTTCAAATGAACCCAAAATTGCACGATGCAACATTACGGGTACATGTTTGTTTCCATCTTCACCAATAAAACTGGCATCTAGGCGATTTGGCATGGAAAAATCCACTTGAATTGTGCCACATTGCCACACACGACCTAAACAATCTTTTAATGAAAACTCTATTTTCGGCCCATAAAAAGCGCCTTCTCCAGGAAGTTCTTCCCAATCGAGTTTTTTATTATCCAATGCTGTTGCTAAAGCTTGTTCTGATTTGCCCCATATTTCATCACTACCCACACGGTTTTCAGGACGTGTTGATAATCTATATATAATGTCAGTAAACCCAAAATCTTGGTAAATTTCATGCAAGAAGTCTATAAATTCAGAAACCTCATCTTGAATTTGCTCCTCTGTACAGAAAATATGTGCGTCATCTTGTACAAAACCACGCACTCGCATTAAACCATGTAATGCACCTGAAGGTTCATTTCGATGACATGAACCAAACTCTGCCAAACGTAAAGGTAAATCACGGTAAGATTTAAGACCTTGGTTGTAGACTTGTACATGGCAAGGACAGTTCATTGGTTTAATGGCAAATTTACGTCCTTCAGACTCTACAGCAAACATATCATCACCAAATTTATCGGCATGACCTGATCGTTCCCATAAGCTAAAATCAACCACCTGAGGAGTGTTTATCTCTTTATAATCTCGAAGGTTTAATTTTGTACGCATGTGTTGTTGCACTGCTTGATAAATTGACCAACCATTTGGATGCCAAAACACCATTCCCGGTGCTTCTTCTTGAAAATGAAATAAATCCATGCGTTTACCCAATTTTCGGTGATCACGCTTTTCAGCTTCTTCCAAAAGGTGTAAGTATTGCTTTAAATCCTTTTTGTCACCCCAAGCGGTTCCGTAAATGCGTTGTAACATTTCATTATCACTATTACCACGCCAATACGCACCTGCTACGTGCATGAGTTTAAATACTTTTAATTTGGAAGTATTGGGAACATGAGGACCTCGACAGAGATCAACAAACTCTCCTTGTTTATAAAGACTTAAGATTTGATCTTCAGGAATATCACGAATAATTTCCGCTTTATACTTTTCACCCATGTTTTCGAACAATGCGATCGCTTCATCTCGACTCATTGTATGACGCTCAACAACGAGTTTTTGTTTAACAATCTTTTTCATCTCCGCCGTAATTTCCGCCAATTCTTTATCAGTAAAGTGATGCTCACTAGAAAAGTCATAGAAAAAACCATTTTCAATAACCGGTCCAATTGTCACTTGTACCTTTGGGTAGAGGCGCTTAACTGCTTGTGCCATTAAATGCGCAGTAGAATGACGAATCACTTCAAGTCCTTCCTCATCCCTTCCCGTCACAATTGCTAGTTCTACATCAGTGGAAATTTCGGTCGATAAATCCACCAATTCCCCATTGATTTTGGCAGCAAGTGCAGCATTGGCAAGTCCAGGGCCGATATCCATTGCTACATCAAAGGCACTGATAGCTTTATCAAAGCTACGCGATGATCCATCTGTTAAAGTTATAATTGGCATAATTTTATCTAATATATTTAAAGCAAAAAAAAAGCACGTAAAGTGCTCAAGCTATTTACGTGTAAGACCTAAATTTAATTTGTTGTCGTCGTTTTCATAAACCGATTATACCACTATGCTTGTGTTAAAAAACAATAAAAAGCATATAATTTACTACAAAACGATTATATTGATGGTTTTATCATTAAAATATCAAAAGTATCTTAATTTTTACCTTAAAAATTACTTTCAAAATAATTTTCATAAATTTTTTTTAATTTTATATTAGAGATCTTTGCATAACTCTGGGACGGTGAAAAAAAGAGTGGGAAATACTCCAAATCATGGTAAAAAATGAGTAAATAGATCTATATTTATACGTATCATCCCTGATACTTAAGCACTTCTTGGGCTAGCGAGAAAATCCTTTTCATAAGGGTTTTTCCGATTGTTTTTACGAAGAGTAAAGTTTTTACAACTTTTTTACTCGTTTCACGAGTTGTGCAAAGGTCCCTACTAAGAACTAATTTGTATCGATTATAAGGATAATAATCCAAATAAATAACACGTCCCAAAAACTAAACTTATCATTGAACTCCATACCATAAACCACTCAAGTTGTTTGTTTTTCATAAAAAACAATGGAATGACGACAAATCCTCTAAGTAGATAAGTTATTGCAATAATTACTAAAACTGTATGAAGGTATGGTAACTTAGCAATAATGCCTACTCCTGAAAATGCATAAAACCCCCAACCAATCAAAACTGAAGCAATCAAAAATGTGACAACTCCAGGTATCCATGAACCCTTTTCAGATAATTTTACCAACTTTTCACCTGCCCCAAAAAACTTATACCACTTAGTGCCTTTAACAATAATTACCAGATGTATAACCCCTGCTAATAAACTTAAACAACCACCGATAAGCAACCAATAATTCATTTGAACTGCTCTCTTGTCATTTTGCCTATAAATACGGGTTTAAACTCAATTATCTCAAACTCACGTACATGTGACATATCACTCCACAAAATCTTATGGCCCTTGGTAAATGAAAACATCTTATCTTTTCTTTTAAAAATATTGCCTTCTCCAGCTCTTTCTTGGCGTAGTTCTCCAAATTTTATAATTATTCTAATAGCAGGCGGTGTTTTAAACTGTCCTTTAAACAGTGATTTTAGCCAAAACCAGTTACCATCATTGACAAACATTATTGTTGCCAATTGATTTTGCTTACTATTTTCTGGTATATTTTTGGTGAATTTTTCAAAAAACATACCCTTGTCTTTAGTTTTGATAATAACACTACCAATAGGTGTTACATGTGGTACACCCTCTTTACTTACTGTTGCTATTGAACAGTAAGTTGATTGTGCAATTAATGGT
>JALWML010000385.1 GCA_027083915.1 Lysobacterales bacterium
TACATACTGTCTTTTGTGTATCTCTTATTCCTACGATTTCTAATTCTTCACCAACTTTAACAACACCACGCTCAACACGTCCTGTTACTACTGTTCCACGACCTGAAATTGAGAACACATCTTCAATGGGTAGTAAGAACGCTTGATCAACATCACGCTCTGGCTGAGGGATATAATCATCAAGTACATCTAATAATTTTTTGATTGATGGAACACCGATATCACTTGTATCACCTTCCAAGGCTTTAAGTGCAGACCCCATTACCATAGGCGTATCATCACCTGGGAAATCATAATCACTTAGTAATTCACGGATTTCCATTTCAACCAATTCCAACAACTCTTCGTCATCAACTTGGTCACATTTATTCATGTAAACAACAATATAAGGTACGCCAACTTGACGACCTAATAAAATGTGCTCACGTGTTTGTGGCATTGGACCATCAGCTGCTGATACAACCAAGATAGCGCCATCCATTTGTGCCGCACCAGTAATCATATTTTTAACATAGTCAGCATGGCCTGGACAATCTACGTGTGCGTAGTGACGACCTTCTGTTTCATATTCTACGTGTGCTGTAGCAATTGTAATACCACGCTCACGTTCTTCAGGTGCATTATCAATTTGATCATAATCTTTGAATTCACCACCTTGTAATTCAGCTGCCACTTTTGTAAGCGCTGCTGTTAATGTAGTTTTACCGTGATCAACGTGACCAATTGTTCCCACATTCACATGCGGTTTGTTGCGTTCAAATTTTTCTTTAGACATTTTATTTCTCTTCTGCTAAATATGTTTATTACAATTACTTATTTATTAAATACATTATCAGATGCTATCTCATAATGATCAAATTCCATCGAGTAATTAGCTCGACCTTGTGTGGCTGATCGCAAATCCATCGCATAACCAAACATTTTTGATAATGGAATAAAAGCTTTAATAATTTTGCCAGATACTGTTTCTTCAATACCTTCTAAATTACCATTCTTTTTATTTACATCTCCCACTACATTACCCATATATTCCTCAGGGGTAATTATTTCTACTTTCATTATCGGCTCTAACACTACAGGTCTTGCCTCTAACGCACCACTTCGAAAAGCTTGTGATGCTGCAATTTTATAAGCCATTTCAGTTGAATCCACTTCATGAAAGGAACCGTCTAACAACGTTACCTTCACATCAACCACAGGATAACCTGCCAATACTCCATTTTGCATTTGCTCTTGCAAACCTTTATCAATTGACGGAATAAATTCACTTGGAATTACTCCACCTTTAATTTCATTTGCGAACTGATAACCCGCACCCTGCTCTAAAGGTTCTAATCTAATTTTTACATGGCCATATTGGCCTTTTCCACCTGACTGCTTAATAAACTTTCCTTCTTGCTCAACAGTCTTGGTTATGGTTTCTCGATAAGCCACTTGTGGATTACCAACATTTGCATCAACTTTAAATTCGCGTTTCATGCGATCCACGATAATATCCAAATGTAACTCGCCCATACCTGCGATTATTGTTTGTCCTGACTCTTCATCAGTCGCGACCCTAAAAGAAGGATCTTCTTGAGCTAGCTTTTCCAAAGCTTGACTCATTTTATCTTGATCTGCCGTCGTTCTTGGCTCTACTGCCACCGCAATCACTGGCTCGGGAAAATCCATTTTCTCCAAAGTTATGACAGCTTTGGGCGAACACAAAGTTTCACCAGTAGTTACATCTTTCATGCCAACTACCGCAACAATATCTCCTGCATAAACCTCTTTAACCTCTTCACGAGAATTAGAATGCATCTGCAACAGCCTACCTATTCTTTCTTTTTTACCTTTGATAGGGTTATAAACCATATCACCAGTTTTCATTGTTCCAGAATAAACTCTTAAAAAAGCCAATGTCCCAACGAAAGAATCTGTAGCAATTTTAAAGACTAAAGCAGCAAATGGCGCTTTATCATCTGGATGACGTTCTTCAATATCACCTTTTTCATTTAAGCCGGTAATAGCTGGAACATCTAATGGAGAAGGGAGAAATTCAACAACCTTATCCAACATCGCTTGTACGCCTTTGTTTTTAAACGCAGATCCGCACAAACAGCATACAATCTCATTATTAATTGTACGCAGTCGTAAGCCTTGAAGAATTTCCGAATCTGTTAATAAACCTTCTTCCAAGTATTTATCCATCAATTCATCGTTGGCCTCAGCAGCAGATTCAATCATATATTCTCTAGCTGCCTCGCAATCGGCTAACAT
The DNA here is from genome assembly GCA_027083915.1 of Lysobacterales bacterium. GTDB lineage: Bacteria > Pseudomonadota > Gammaproteobacteria > Xanthomonadales > Marinicellaceae > NORP309. The sequence goes on from JALWML010000385.1 coordinate 2,260, forward strand.
GTAAGCTGGGATATCTTTAGCCTCGTACTCCATTCCCATATTTTCTTCTTTCCAGTAAATTGCCTTCATCCTCAGCAAGTCCACCAACCCAACAAAATCATCTTCTGCTCCGATTGGTAGCTGGATAGGCACAGCATTAGCACCTAGTTTTTCACGCATATTTTCTACAACTCGTAAAAAATCTGCCCCAGTTCTATCCATCTTATTAACAAACGCCAATCTCGGCACTTGATAACGATCTGCTTGCCTCCACACCGTCTCTGATTGCGGCTCAACACCACTAACAGCACAAAAAACAGCAACAGCTCCATCTAAAACCCTAAGAGACCTTTCAACCTCAATAGTAAAGTCAACGTGTCCTGGCGTATCAATAATATTAATACGATGACCTTCAAATTGCTTATCCATACCAGACCAATAACAAGTTGTTGCAGCCGATGTTATCGTTATTCCGCGCTCTTGCTCTTGTTCCATCCAGTCCATAGTGGCATTACCATCATGAACCTCTCCTATTTTGTGCGACACTCCTGTGTAGTACAAAATTCGTTCTGTTGTTGTGGTTTTGCCCGCATCTATGTGAGCCATGATACCAATATTTCGATACCGCTCTATTGGTGTCTGTCTTGCCACAACTTTTTCCTTTATCTTTTCTTTATTATCTTACCAACGGTAATGTGCAAAAGCCTTATTAGCTTCCGCCATTTTATGTGTATCTTCACGCTTCTTCATCGCTGAACCGCGATCATGCAACGCATCTGACAATTCACCCGCCAATCTTTGTGGCATACCATCTTCACCACGCTTTCGTGCAGCCTCAATAACCCAACGCATTGCTAAAGCAACCTGTCTTCTTGGGCGAACCTCTATAGGCACTTGGTATGTAGCACCACCAACACGACGAGACTTTACCTCAACCATTGGCTTAACTTTATTTAATGCAGCTTCACATAACTCAACAGCATCACCTTTTTCCTTTGCCACAACAGCATCCAATGCTCCGTAAATGATCTTTTCAGCGACAGACTTCTTTCCATCAACCATTACCATGTTCATGAACTTACTAATTAGCTCACTTCCGAACTTTGGATCTGGAAGTATATCTCTCTTAAAATTACTATTCTTTCTTGACATCTTTATTTAACCTTATTTTCTTCTCTCAAAGGAAACACTCCTTTGAAATACTAACATTAACCTTTAGGACGCTTAGTACCGTACTTCGAACGGCCTTGCTTTCTATCACTTACTCCCGCCGT
>JALWML010000386.1 GCA_027083915.1 Lysobacterales bacterium
ACCAGTTGCCTCAAGTCAGCAATAACTTTTCGCCCGACCCAGTTTAAACCATAGGTGGATATATAATTACCTACACTACGAACAATAAACATGGCAATAATCACCCATGGTAATAATGCTATAACCTTCTGATCATGCTGACCGAAAGCATCATCAATCATGTATTCAAACATCAGCATAAAAGAGGCTTGCACACCTGCATCCATCAAAGCACCGACAATAGCAATAATAAGGACAAACTTATAAGGTGTTGTAAATTTCCAAACCCTTGAAAAAGAAGTTTTTTGCTTTTCAGCCGACATAGTCAAATCCGTTATTTACTTGGAGTCGTTGCAATTGAAACACTGGTAAAACCCATATCAGCTAGTACATCCATCACTGTAACCACATGTTTATGTGCGGCATCGGCATCAGCACGAATGACGATAGGTGGTTTTTCCTCACCTTTTACTATTTGTTTCAAGCCACCTACAATGCTATCGTATTTTGAGTTGAGCAATTCGTTATTGTTAATATAAATACTGCCTTTTTGGCTAATAGAAATAACGACTTGCTCTTGCGATTGTGGATTGACCTTTTCTGTTGCTTCAGGTAACTGTATTTTTAATTTTGCTTGTTTTTCAAAAGTGGTTGTTACCATAAAAAAGATGAGTAATAAAAACACTACATCAATTAATGATGTCATGTTTAATTTTGGACCTGGATTGCTATCGTTATGAAATTTCATAGCACTTATTTTTTATTTTCACTAATAACATCAATCAAATCCATTACTTGTTTTTCAATGACGATACTTTGATCAATGATTTTAGTTTTGAAATGGCGATGAAATAGCATCGCAGGAATCGCAACCACCAAACCTGCTGCTGTGGTAATTAATGCTTGTGAAATACCCGAAGCCAAATGTGCAGCATCACCCACACCATTGGCATTGATGGCAGCAAAGACTTTTATCATACCAATGACCGTGCCAAGCAAACCCAATAAAGGAGCCACCTCTGCAATGACTGACAACCAATTTAAGGGTTTTTCCATTTTGTGAATGGCATGACGACCAGCATCTTCGACTGTTTCGACAATCTGTTCACGCGGTAACTCTCTGTTTTTTAGAGCGGCACTCATCACATAACCCAATGGTGAGTTTTGTTCTAATTTTTGTAAGTGTTTTGCATCCAAATGCTTAGACTTTGACCATTTAATAACTTGAGATTTTAAATCACCAGGAATCACATCTTTATCTCGTAAAGACCAGAACCGTTCTCCCACTATCATCATGGCAAGCACCATAAGGATAAGGATGAAAATCATTACTAAACCACCAGAAGAAACTATTTCAAGCATGAAACTCTGCTCCGCAATTAAATACAATGAGATATTATAATAACTATTGTTGGGATTGTGTTAAAAAGTTCATTTTTTTACACGATTGACACTGATTTTCGAAAGCCATTAGTTTGAAACAAGCAAAAGTTTATTTTGACTTCATTTTTGTACGCAATTAAACATTAATTGACTCAAGTCAACGAATTATTTCAGTGTAAACACCATAATCAAGCTTTATTACTTAACTAGTTTATTATGAAAACAGAACAAATTAGAACACAATTAACCAATTTAAATAATTCCTTAACTGAAATTGAAGATTCTGCTGTGATTCTTTCTGATGGATTTGTTGTTGCTTCAAAAATAGTACATAACTTTGATGAAGAACGAATCGGCACCATTAGCGCGGCATTATTTGGATTAGCCAATACTGCAGCTCAAGAGTTTGAAAAAGATGAAGCACAATACGTCTTGATTAAGTGCAAGAAAAACTACATTGCCATTTTTAGAGCAGGAATGAATGCTGAATTATTTGTGGATTTTAAAGACAATGCAAATATAGATAAAATTTTGAAAGAATGTGTCACTGTCAGTCAAGATATTGCTCAATTAATGGCTGATTAATAAACATTCATTCAAACCTATACCTTGTCTTATTGACGATAGCAACCAGTGACAACATCACAGGTACTTCTACCAGTACGCCGACAACTGTTGCCAATGCGGCTCCTGAGTGCAAACCAAACAAACTAATGGCAACAGCAACCGCGAGCTCAAAAAAATTTGATGTACCTATTAAACAGCTCGGTGCGGCTATTTTATGCGGAATTTTCCACTTAAATGCAATAAAATAAGCAATGAAGAAAATACCGTAGGTTTGAATCAGTAATGGAATAGCAATAAGAACAATATCCAATGGCTGTTTAATAATTGCAGGGGCTTGCAGCCCAAATAAAATGACAATAGTTGCTAATAACCCAGCAATAGAGACTGGTGAAATTTTTGCTAAAAATCCTGCTAATTGCACTTCACCAGATTTTAACAAGACCTTTCGGGTAATAAATCCTGCCACTAATGGAATAACCACATACAACACAACTGATATTAATAAAGTATTCCATGGCACAATAATATTCGTTACACCTAACAAAAATCCAGCAATTGGTGCAAAAGCCACAATCATTATTAAGTCGTTAACCGAAACTTGCACCAAAGTGTAATTGGCATCGCCTTTAGTTAATTGTGACCAAACAAATACCATCGCTGTGCATGGTGCAACTCCAAGTAAAATCACACCAGCCAGATATTCATTGGCTGTTTGTGGGTCAATCCATGAGGCAAAGATAACTTTAAAGAACAATGCACCTATAAATGCCATAGAAAAAGGCTTTATTAACCAATTAATTATTATGGTTAAAACCAAGCCTTTGGGATTTTTTGCCACATCTTTAATTGAAGAAAAATCCACCTTTACCATCATTGGATATATCATTAACCAAATTAAAACAGCTATGATGATATTGACATGTGCATATTCAAATTGCGCAATCAATTTAAATATTTCAGGGTAAAAGTGACCAAATAAAACACCTGCAACAATACAAAGTCCAACCCAAATGGTTAAGTAACGTTCAAATAGATTCATGTGCTTATATTTCCTATGTTTGCTAAATTCTCTTGTGTAAGTTCAACAAGTTCGAGCATTTTATTAATGCGATTTTTCATCTGTTTAAATGCTTTTTCAAAAGCAGCCTTTCTATTTTTCCCAACAACTTTATCTGGATCAGCTATTCCCCAATGGGCTTTTAAGGCTTGTCCTAAATACAGTGGACAAATTTCACCTGCCGCATTGTCACAAACCGTGATGACGATATCAAAAGTTATGTGTGAAAAATCATGCCATGATTGAGAAGACAGGTTTTCACTAGAGAACCCATGTTTTTCAAGAACTTTTAGACTATCAGGATTGACTTGACCCGTTGGAAAACTACCAGCACTGTAGGCGTTAAACTGATCTTTACCAAGGTGGTTAAGTATCACTTCAGCTAAAATTGAACGACATGAATTTCCTGTGCAGAGAAAAAGGACATTTTTTTTCATGGTTAATTAACAACAACCTTTTTGTGGAGCACAACACGCATTATTTGATGCAACACTTTCCTCTTTTCCATTAAAGGTT
>JALWML010000387.1 GCA_027083915.1 Lysobacterales bacterium
AGAGCAAGAGTTGGAAGAGCTGGAACTCAAACAAGAGGAGCAAAACTTCGCACAAGAAGACAAAGTTGAGAAGTTGGAAGAAGCCAAAGAAAAGCAAGAAGCGAAAAAATTAGAACTTCGCAGCACGCAAGATAAACTTAATCAATTGCAGATGCAATTGCATCAAGCCAAAGGTCGTCGCGGTTCATTACAGGCGTTGCAACAAGCGGCAATGGCTGATGATAATGAAGAAGTTAAGCAATGGTTTGTAGATAATGACTTAATAGAGGCGAAAAAATTATCGCAATTATTAGAGGTTGATGCAGGCTGGGAAAAGGCGGTAGAAACAGCATTAGGCGATCGTTTACAAGCATTAGTACCCCAAGGAAAATATGAAATTGAAAAAGCATTAACCGATTGGCAGTTCGGTAAATTAACCTTTGCTGAAAATACTCATGGTCAAATCAAGCCTGTCAAAGGCAGTTTGTCTGAAATGGTCAAAGCACCTGATGTGGTGTATGAATGGTTTAACTCAATTTTTGTTTCAGAGGATTTGTCTGCATCTTTGCAAAATCGAGATAAACTTTCTCAAGGTCAATGCAGCATTACCGCAGAAGGCATTCTCGTCGGTAAAAATTGGACAAAAACCATTGCAGGGGAAACCGAAGGTGGTTTTTTGTTGCGAAAAAAAGAACTCAAAGATTTGGATGAGTCGATTGAAGCATCCGAAATTACCATTGATGACACTGTTTCAAAAATTGAAGAGCTTCGAAGCACAATTTCGCAGCTTGAAGCACTAAAAGAACAATTGCAAATGGATGTCAACATGGGTCACAGGCGTGTTTCAGAATTGAATGCCAATATTTCATCAAAGCGTCACAAAATTGAGCAAATCAAACAACGCAATATACAAATAAACACTGAATCTGAACAGTTACAGGTACAAATTGAGATTGATGAAACCAGTGTCAAAAAAGCACGGGGTCAACTCGAAGAAGCCATCGAGATTGCTAAAGAACTAGAGGATCAAAAGCAAACTCAAGAACGTAACCAACATGATTTGGTCAGTACCAAAGAGTTAGCAAAAAAGACTTTGTCCGAAGCATCAAGTTTTTATTACCAACAAAAACTATTATTACAATCTTTAGAATCAAAGGTTGCCTCAGCACAACGCGGAATTGAGCGTCTTGAACAGCATTGTGATCGCTTGCAACAGCGTAAGAATCAATTAATTGCACAAATATCACAAGACTCTAATCCCATCGAAGAGAAACAAAAAGAGCTGGATTTACTACTTGAAAAACGCATTCAAACGGAACAAGAACGTGATAAATTACGTCAAGAAGCCCAAGCTTGCCAGGCAGAACTTGAAGTTCTTGAGCGTCAACGCAGTGACCATAATGCCAGCATTGAACATGCCAGAACAAAATTAGAAAATGCTAAGTTAGAACAGCAAAGCAATAAGCTTAAAGCTGAAGGCTATTTGGAACAAATTCAAGAAAAAGGTTTTGACCCAGAAGTGGTGCTTGCAGAAGTCCAAGAAGGGCAGGGAGCCGATTTCAAGCAAGAAGAAATGGAGCGATTAGAACGCAGTATTGTGCGATTAGAACCCGTTAACTTAGCAGCAATATCTGAGTATGAAGAAGAGAGTGAACGCAAAAAATACCTTGATCAGCAAAATGATGACTTGGTAGAAGCATTAGAAACACTTGAAAAAGCCATCAGTAAGATTGATAAAGAAACTCGAACATTGTTTAAAGACACATTTGAGGCGATTAATACCAATATTAAAGTTTTGTTTCCTAAACTATTTGGTGGCGGGCATTGTTTCTTAGAGTTGACTAGCGATGATTTACTCACCACTGGTGTGTCAATTATGGCACGACCTCCGGGCAAACGTATATCCAATATTCAACTGCTTTCAGGCGGTGAAAAAGCCTTAACGGCTGTTTCCATGGTGTTTTCAATTTTCAACCTGAATCCAGCACCATTTTGCATGTTGGATGAGGTTGATGCACCATTAGATGATGCCAATGTAGGCAGATTTTCTCAAATGGTTAAAGAAATGTCCGATAAAGTACAGTTCTTATTTGTCTCACATAATAAGGTCACCATGGAAATTGCTAATCAACTCAATGGTGTGACCATGCGAGAACCTGGCGTTTCAAGACTCGTGAGTGTTGATTTGGCAGAAGCTGAAAAGTTAATTAATGATTAAATCAAATGATTTGTCACTTTTACCTTTAAGTGAAGGAGACAAGGAGTTTTATTTCAGGATTTACTCTAATCCATCATTGATGACATACATTACAACTCCTTTGACTCGTGATGAATCGGATAAAAGTTTTTACTTAACTTTAAAAAGAATGTCACAAACACCACCAATGATTTTGCTTTATGTCATTGTTCTAAATAAAACCCAAGATAAAACTGGTGTTATTGGGTTGCGATGGAATCAGGACAATTCTGGTTCAGTTGAAATTGGAATAATAGTGATGGAAAAATTTCATGGAACAGGTCTTGCTCATGCAGCAAAAAAAGCTTTAATACAGGACGCCTTCGACAATTTCTCCATAAAAAAAATTTTTGCTCATTGTGAAAAGAATAATTATGCAGCTAATAGTGCTAACAAAAAACTGGGTTTTAAACAAGTTAATCAATACAGTGAGAAAAACAGTTCAATTGTAAAAATAAAATGGGAAAAAATTAATGAATAAAAAAGGTAGTCTGGTCAATGTCGGATTAGGGATGACTCTAGGGGCTCACATTACTCCGATATCGAGAAGTTATATTGAAAAGGCTGACGTGGTTTTTGTTGGTGCATCTAATAATTTAGTTGAACAATGGGTTGAAACCATGAATGACAATGTAATCAGTCTGCAACAATTCTATAAAGAAGGCACTTCTCGCATGATAACCTATAAAAAAATGGTGGAAATTATCATGCAAGAAGTCCGAAAAGGCAAAAAAGTGTGCGGTGCATTTTATGGACATCCTGGTGTATTTGCGTGGCCACCACACCAATCCATTAAGCAAGCACAGTCTGAAGGATTTAAAGCGCACATGGAACCAGGGATTTCTGCAGAGGATTGCTTGTATGCTGATTTAGCAATAGATCCAGGTACTTATGGCTGTATTCATTATGAAGCCACTCAATTTCTTTATAAAAATAAAAAATTAGACACGACAAGCTATGTTGTTTTATGGGAAGTTGGGGTCGTTGGTGATAAGAGTTTAACAAAGTTTTCGGTGGAGAGTGATGATAAACAAATGTTGGTTGAGGCACTGTTGAAGTATTATCAAGAGGATCAAGAGGTGATTCTCTATGAATGTGCTTTATTAGCTATAGAAAAACCCCGCATGGAAAGAGTTAGGTTACATGAGTTGGCAATGAAAAATATTACACTGAAAACAACTGTTGTCATTCCTCCTGCTTAAGCTAGAATCACGAATTAACAAAGCATGAAATAGAATGATTACTTGAACTATAGTTGCTTTTCCTTTAGTATTAATACTATAATAA
>JALWML010000388.1 GCA_027083915.1 Lysobacterales bacterium
ATGAATGGACGGTTATTACCAAAGACAAAAGCTTATCGGCACAATGGGAACACACCATGGTTGTGACAGATACAGGCGTTGAGGTCTTAACTGTTACCGACAAATATACCTTCGATTATTAAATGTCCAGACTTGCACCTCCATTACATGCAGAAAATTTTATGGATGTGCTTGAGTTACAAAAAGCACCAGCTCAATTTATTCCTTTTTATAAGAATATTCTCAAAAATGCCGATAGCAAGCAAGCTGAAGATTTTTTAGCCAATCAAGAAGTTGCCAACCTCGTTCGCACACGTGGTTGGTATGTCGAACAGGTGTTAATTCAATTATGGCATCGATTTATCACCAATGAGAAGTTGTCGCTAATAGCAGTTGGTGGATTTGGTCGTGGAGATTTGCACCCTTATTCTGATGTTGATATTTTGGTTCTAAAAAGTAGACCCTCGAAAAAAGATGATGAACAGATTAGTCAATTTATTCAAAGTTTGTGGGATATCGGTTTGGATATCGGTTCAAGTGTTCGTACCGCCAAAGAGTGTTATGAACAAGCCAAAGAAGACGTTACTATTGCAACAAACTTGATGGAAGCTCGATTTATTTTGGGACATTTGGCTAATTTTAGCAAAATGCAAAAGCTTGTCAGTCCAAAAAAGATTTGGAAAGGGGAAGATTTTTTTCTTGCCAAATGGAATGAGCAAAAGCAACGACATAAAAAATTCTCTGATACCACCTATAATGTAGAACCTAACATCAAAGAAGGTCCTGGTGGTTTACGTGACATTCAAATGGTTTCGTGGGTTGTGCAACGTTTTTTTCAAACCAACTCTTTACATGAATTGGTTGATAATGGTTTTTTAACCGAATACGAGTATATTCGCCTTAAAAATGGTCAAGATTTTTTATGGAAAGTTCGCTTTGCCTTACACATTATCGCTGGTCATAAAGAAGAACGTGTGTTGTTTGTTTATCAACTCAAATTAGCCAAAATATTTGGCTTTCATGATGAAGGTATTAAAAATCCTGCCGTTGAACAGTTTATGCAAATTTTTTACCGAAATGCCATGCGTTTAGAACGCTTGAACTCACGTTTACTGCAATTATTTGATGAGAAGATTTTAAAAGAAAAACATAAAAATGCGATTATTGAATTAAACCCGCGTTTTCAAATCGTCAATGATTTTTTAGAGATTAAAGATGAAAGCTTATTTTTGCGTGAACCCACTGTTTGGTTTGAACTATTTTTACTCATTCAAAAACATCCAGAGATTCAAGGTGTAAGAGCTAACACCGTGCGAGCTATGCGCCATAATATTGATCAAATAGCAGATGACTTTAGAAACAACAAACAAGTTAAAGAGCAATTTTTAAGTATTTTACAACAAGATAACAAAGTTGCCTCTGTATTAAACCAGATGAATCGGTTAGGTATATTAGCGCGTTATTTGCCTGTTTTTGGGCGAATTGTGGGGCGAATGCAATTTGATTTATTCCATATTTATACAGTTGATCAACACAGTTTATTTACCTTACGTAATTTATGCCTTCTGCGCCATGGAAAAACCAAGGTCAAACGTGCTGAACAAGTTTTTGCTAATATTCCCAAGCCCTATTTAGTCTATATATCTGCCCTATTTCATGACATTGCCAAAGGCCGCGAAGGACACCATGCAGAACTCGGCGCAGTTGATGCTCAAGACTTTTGTACTCATTTTCACATCACAGGTGATGACGCTGAATTAATTGTTTGGTTAGTTAGAGCACATCTAGTCATGAGTGAAACAGCTCAGAAGAAAGATTTGAGTGACCCCGAAGTTATTGCGCAGTTTGCAAATCATGTTGGGTCTTTGTTAAGACTTAGAGCCTTATATTTACTCACTATTGCAGATATTTCAGCCACTGATCCAAAACTCTGGAATGATTTCAAGGGCAGTTTATTGTATGAGCTATTTGTCAAAACCAAAGCACACTTAACGCAAAACATTCACAAACAATCAGCCACACAAACCAAGGCAACTTTGTTAGAACATTTTATTGAATCTGAATTTGACAAAAACAAAATAAAACAACAAATTAAAAATTTTCCAAATAATCTGTATCGTCGATTTAATTTAAGTAAACTCATTCACATTCATCAATTAATAGCCAGCAAACCAAAACCACTGGTTAAACAACTAAATCATAAAGGCGAAAGCGTAGAATTTTTAATTTATGCCCATGATTTTAATGGTTTATTTTATATCATGGTTTCTTTGTTTGAAAAATACAACTTTTCTGTCGTTGATGCCAATATCAACATCACCAAAGATGGATTCGCTCTTAATACCGTTCATTGTATTGTTGACAAATATCATTCTAATTCACAAGTCATCGATCAAATGCGTGCAGCCTTAGCTCAAGAGAAAATAATTGATATAAAATTAAACAAATACACGCCGAGTCGCGAAAAACTCTTTAAGATTAAACCAAAAGTGAATACACTGGAATCAAACAACAATAATGAAAGCATTATTGAAGTTGTTTGTCGTGACCGCCATGGCTTGCTTGCTTTGATTGCCAAAGCATTAATTGAACTCAACATTTCAATTAATGCTGCCAAAATATTTACCATTGGTGCACGAGCAGAAAATACATTCTGGATTAATAGAAATAATAAAGCATTGAATGCACAACAACTCGACCAACTCAAAAATACATTACTGGATTTATTATGAATGAACTACAGCAAACAATTGAACAAGCGTGGGAAGAAAGAACAAGCCTAAGCAAAATCGAACTGGATAAAAAGTACGAAAGTGCAATAAACCATGCACTTATGGGGCTGGAAAGCGGAAAATATCGAGTCGCTCAGCCACTAAAAAATGGACAATGGCAAGTCAATGAATGGTTAAAAGAGGCAGTGTTACTTGATATTACGATCATTGATAACTATGTCACACAAGGGGCATCACAAAATTACTTTGACAAGGTTCCTTGCCGTTTTCAAAATGCCACTCAAGAAGATTTTGAGAAAATCGGAGCGAGAATTGTTCCTCCTGCAACAATTCGGATGGGAGCATTTCTTGGTAAAAATGTTGTGGTCATGCCAAGCTATGTCAACATAGGCGCATATGTTGATGAAGGCACTATGGTTGATACATGGGTTACCGTTGGCAGTTGTGCGCAAATTGGCAAAAATGTGCATTTATCAGGCGGTGTTGGTATAGGTGGAGTGCTTGAACCCTTACAATCCTCTCCAACAATAATCGAGGATGATTGTTTTATTGGCGCACGATCCGAAGTAGTTGAAGGTGTACGCATTGGCAAAGGTAGCGTTTTATCCATGGGTGTATTTATTTCTCAAAGCACAAAAATATACAACCGTGCCACCAAAGAAATTACTTACGGCTATGTACCTCCTGGCTCAGTGGTTGTTCCTGGTAATTTACCCAGTAAAGATGGCACTCACTCATTGAGTTGTGCCGTCATTGTGAAAACAGTTGATGCACAAACCCGTGCTAAGAC
>JALWML010000389.1 GCA_027083915.1 Lysobacterales bacterium
GCATAATATTGACTCATGTGTATGGTTGTATTAGTATGTAATATTGTAGTCAGAGGAATTTAATATGCAAAGAAATACCAGCGTTACATTAGGAGAGCATTTAAAAGGTTTTGTCGAAGATATAATCAAGGAAGGTCGGTTTGAATCAACAAGTGAAGCTGTGAGAGCAGGACTTAGGTTACTTGAAGAGAATGAAGCGAAGCTTGATATGATTAGAAAGAAGCTTGCTATTGGGGAGCTTCAACTTGATCAGGGACAGGGTATTGATGGTGAACAATTCATGAAAGAGCTCATTGGGTAATGGTTGAATACTTATTATCTCTTGAAGCACAACAAAGTTTGAAAGAAATTAAGAGCTTTTCCATTAGAAATTTTGGTGAGCAAAGGGCTAAAATTTACTTAGGGGACATCTTGACACGTTTTCGGGAGTTAGCTGCAAATCCATTACTTGGCAAAGTACGAAATGAATTGAAAGAGGGCTATTACAGCTCTTTTGTTGGTTCGCATACCATTTATTACAGAACTAACTCTAGCCTGATTGAAATCATTGATGTACTCCATCAATCTATGGAACCAAAAAGGCACCTTTGACTGAAAGAGTGCAAAAAAGAGATTTCTGAGAGATTGCTGATGGGCGGAGCCCATCTTACGCGGGTGTTGGAGTTTTCTGTATGTTTTTAATCAGCGTTTGTCTGTGGATTAATAGGAAAGAGGTCTAAGTTATTAGATTAACAATGCTTTTTTTTGCGGACGAGCCGTCCGCGCTCCCATGATTTAGAGCTATAAGTGTTTATCTTACTGCATAAGAAAGACTGAACCTAGTCCTAAAAAGGACACATAGCCGACAATATCGGTGACGGTTGTGAGTACTACGCCTCCTGCAATGGCGGGATCAATGGATAGGCGGCGCAAAATCAAGGGTACGATGACACCTGCAATAGCACCTGCTATGAGGTTGATGGTGAGGGCTAGGGCGATGACTAAGCCGATATTCCAGTCTTTGAACCATAAAAAAGTGATAACAGATAAAACCAATGCCCAGATAAAGCTGTTAAAAATACTGATAAAAAATTCACGCGAGAGCAAGCTTTTGGCGTTACCTAATCCGACTTGCCCAGTTGCCATGCCGCGTATCATCAGGGTTAGGGTTTGTGAACCTGCGATGCCGCCCATGGATGCCACCACGGGCATAAGGATTGCTAGGGCAACAACTTTTTCGAGGGTGTCGGCAAAAAATCCGATAGCATAAGCAGCAGCTAATGCCGTTAATAAGTTAATACCAAGCCATACGGCGCGCCTTTTGGATGATATCAAAACGGGCGCAAACATATCGTCTTCTTCATCAAGACCTGCCATGCGCATAACAGTTTGTTCGGATTCATCACGTATGACATCAACGATATCATCGACGGTTATGCGTCCAATCAAAGTGTTTTGTTCGTCAACAACAGGGGCAGAAATCCAATCGTGGTGCTCAAAATCTTGTGCCACTTCACTGGCAGGTGTGGTCGCAAGAATTGCAGGTGATTTTAAATCCAGTATGTCAGAGACTTTGGTGTTGGGGTCTTTGAGTAATAAATCATTGACATCCAAGCGACCGCGATAATGCCCATCTCGACCAACAGCGAATAAATCACCCAATGGGTTGGGCAATTTCCCGCGCATGCGCAAATAGCGCAATATTACATCAATGGTCACATCGGGACGAATGGTGATAACATCAGGGTTCATCAATCCGCCGGCAGAATTTTCTGGATAAGATAACGCGCGTTTTAATAATTCGCGGTTGTGTTTGTCCATGGAAAGAAGCAATTCATCGGTTACTTCTTTGGGTAAATCTTCGATAATATCGGCTAAATCATCCAGTTCCAAATCAGAGGTGGCATCAACCAGTTCCTGATTTTCCATTTTGGCAATAAAATCATTGCGGACTTCATCATGCAAATGAACAAGGATTTCACCGCTGTGTTCTGAATCGACTAAATCCCACACCTTGCGCCGCTTGGCTTTGGGTAAGGACTCTAAGAAAAAAGCAATCTCTGAGGCTGGCAAAGAATTAATCATGCGCTCAACTTCGTGCAAACGATTATCATCGAGTGCAGCATTGAGAACCTGAATTTCTTTTTCAGTTGCTTCGTTTGGAACGGCTTCAGACATATAATTTATTTCTTTTAGGTTTTCGGGTATTATATGCTAGTTTTAAATGAAGTAACACTCGTATATGACAAAACTGTATTTTGCACCCATGAGTTTGTCTGATTTGGATGAGGTGATGGTGATAGAAAAAAAGAGTTATCCCATTGGTTGGTCAAAATCAGTCATGCGTGATTGTATTAAGTCAGATTACCATACCATTGCTTTAAAAAAGGGTGATAAAGTCATTGGTTTTGGTATTGTGATGACTGCCTTGGACGAAGCACATTTGCTTAATATGTGCATAGATGCAGATTATCAAGGCAATGGTTATGGTCGGAAATTATTAAAATACTTAGAAAATCTATGTATTTATAATCGATGCAAGGTGTTTTTGTTAGAAGTCAGAGAATCCAGTCCTGTGGCTCAATCCTTATACAAATCGTTCGGTTTTAAACAAATTGGTTTTCGTAAAAACTATTATAAAAAGAGTAATGGACGAGAACACGCTATTGTCATGAATAAAACCCTGAAATAGCCTGTTAATTCTGTTAAAATTCCTCTTTTTGCGGAACTACAACTGTGCGTTATTTATTACTTTTCACTTTTTTGATGTTAAATGCGTGTAGTTTATTACCCAAAAGAGATGAGGCACCAGCAGAAGTCAAGGACAGCTCTATTGATGCACAAATCAATGCGCAGAATGACCAAGAATCCATTATACAAACTGTTCCTTTGATGAGTGAAGCGGTCAGAAGCTTGTATAATTTGGCACAACAAAACTACCAAAACAACCAATTCGATAAAGCATTGGCGCAACTTGAAAGAGCTTATAGAATTCAAGCTGATTCACCAGAAGTGACCCAATTAATGGCAGAAATAAACTTGCATAAGGGTGATTATAAGCAGGCGCATTATTGGGCAACGCTGTCTTCGCAAAATTCACCATCAAAAGGGAAAATCTGCGAAAAATCGTGGCGAATACTGGCAATTGCCGCAGATTTGTTGGGTTATGAGGCAAACCAAGCTATGGCTCTTGAGAAAAAAGAATCGTGTATTGTTAAAGCACCAAATAGATATTGAACATGAGTGTTGTTGATGTCTTAGGCGAGAATGGTGTTTTTGCCAAAAAATATAAAAACTTCAAAACCCGAGAAGTGCAAGTCAAACTTGCTGACAAAATCATGCAAACCATTCAAGATAATGGCACATTGATTGCAGAGGCAGGAACGGGAACAGGAAAGACTTTTGCTTATTTGGTTCCCGCCATATTAAAAAATAAGAAAACCATCATTTCAACAGGAACAAAAAACCTTCAAGAACAATTGTTTTACCGTGATTTGCCCAAGGTGTTAGAA
>JALWML010000390.1 GCA_027083915.1 Lysobacterales bacterium
CTTGATTTGCGTGGACAAGATCCAGATGACGCATTTACCGAAATTCCTTACACTAAAGGGCGCATGTTTTTAGATTGGTTAGAACATTCTTTTGGTCGAGTGGTTTTTGATGAGTTTATTAAAAATTATTTCCATCATTTTGCCTTTCAAAGTATTACAACAGAAAACTTTGTTAACTACTTGGATGAAAATTTACTAAAAAAACACCCTAAGACAGTTACGATGAAACAAGTTAAGCAATGGATTTACTCACCAGGTATTCCAAAAACAGCAGTTATTCCACATACTCAAATATTTACTGTTATTGACAACATCACTAAGAAGTGGATAAAAAAAGACATAAATACAACTGAACTTCCAACGAAAAATTGGAGCACACAAGAGTGGTTATACTTCTTAAACAATATGCCAAAAGAGTTTAATTACGATAATATGGTTGAGCTCGATAAAGCCTTTGATTTGACCAATGTGAAAAATACCGAAATTGCACATGTCTGGTATTTGCTCAGTATTCGCAACAATTATCAATCCGCATTTTCAAATATGCGCCAATATTTAATTGAAATTGGTCGAAGAAAACTGATTGTACCCTTGTACTCAGAATTGGTGAACAATGAGGAAAATCGCAATTGGGCACAGCAAGTTTACCAAGTTGCCAGACCAGGTTATCACAGCTTGGCTCAGGTCACAATCGACAAAATATTCGAAAAATAACTGAAATTTAATTTTATTATTAAAATTTAGGTAAAAAGTCAGGAAATAGTTGTTAATTATTAGGGCTATACGTTAAAATCGCCGGCTCGTTGGAACAGACCAATGCTTTATTGTGTCTGATGCATATAAATTTATTGAGGAAATCATGGTAACAATTAGATTATCACGTCATGGCGCTAAAAGAGCTCCATTCTATCACGTTGTAGCAGCAGATAGCCGTGCAAAACGTGACGGACGTAACTTAGAAAAAATGGGATTTTTCAATCCTGTAGCACGTGGACAAGAAGAAAGACTAAGACTTGATCTTGAAAAAATTCAAGCTTGGGTAGATAAAGGTGCTCAACTTTCAGATCGTGTTAAAACTTTAGTTAAAGAAGCAAAGAAAGCAGAAGTTGCTGCTTAATTTAGGCACTCTTTAAAATGAACAAAGACAGTCGGGTATTAGTTGGAAAAGTATCTGGCTGTTTTGGTGTCAAAGGATGGCTAAAAGTTTTTTCTTATTGCGATCCTAGAGAAAACATCACAACTTATAAAAGTTGGATTGTTGGTGGCAAAGTATTTGATTCTGTTGAATCAAAAAGAAATGGCAAACTAATCGTTGCCAAGTTAGAAGGAATTAATGACAAAGACACTGCCATGACACTAATGGGTCAACCCGTAGAAATACGTGAAGACCAACTAGAACAACTTCGCCCAGAGCAATTTTATTGGCGTGACTTAGTAGGACTAGAGGTGACAAACACTAAAGGCATAGCTTTTGGCACAATCACCAACTTACTCGAAACAGGAGCTAATGATGTTATTATCATCAAAGGTGAACGTGAAAGGTTGGTTCCTTACATTACTGATGCCGATAATGGCAGAACAGTGATTGAAGTTGATTTAGAGAAAAAGACCATGGTTGTGGATTGGCACGAGGATGACTAGTGAAATTTACTGTTATCACGTTATTTCCACAAATGGTCAAAGACGCATTGACTTATGGAGTCATTGGTAAAGCACTCGAAAAAGGTCTAATTGAACTAGAAACAATTAATCCAAGAGAGTACAGCACTGACAAACATAAACGCGTTGATGACCGCCCATTTGGAGGCGGTGCTGGAATGGTGATGATGTATGACCCATTGGCAGCAACTGTTGACCAACTCAAACAACAGGACAAAGATTTAACATTAAGTTTTTTAAGCCCAAGTGGCAAGAAACTTAATCAAAACACAGTCAATCAATTGGCGCAAGAGCGTCATATTGTCTTACTGTGTGGTCGTTACGAAGGTATCGACCAAAGATTTATAGACACATACGTCGATAACGAAATATCACTTGGTGATTTTGTTATCAGTGGTGGAGAACTAGCAGCAGCAGTTATCATAGATGCAGTAACTAGACAAATACCTGAAGTATTAGGTGATGAAGAATCCGCAAAAACTGATTCGTTCATGAGCAATACATTAGGCCCTCCACAATACACAAGATCGGCTTTATTGAAAACCGAAGGTGTTCCAGAAGTACTACTTTCTGGTAACCATGCAAAAATCGCCAATTGGCGAGAACAAAAAGCATTGGAAATCACCAAGGAAAAAAGACCAGATCTTTTGAAGAAAAAACGTAAGATGGGCCCCGCCCATCATAAAAGAATATGAACAGAAATGTTCAAAACGGCAGAACCTCTGATTAATCGCCACCATTAAATTGGTTGGTTTGTAGAATGAACGTTCTGGATTGTAAACCATGCAAAGAAGCATGATTGATATAAAGAGAATCGCAATGAGTGATATTATAAAACAACTTGAAGCTGAGCAAATGGGCAAAGAAATCCCAGCGTTCAACCCAGGTGACACCGTAATTGTTGGTGTTAGAGTAAAAGAAGGTAAACGTGAACGTGTTCAGAATTTTGAAGGCGTTGTAATTGCTAAGAAAAACCGCGGCTTAAACTCTGCATTTACCGTACGTAAAATATCTTACGGTGAAGGCGTTGAGCGTGTATTCCAAACTTACAGCCCTATGATTGCTAACATCGAAGTTAAACGACGTGGTAATGTTAGACGTGCTAAACTATACTACTTACGTGGTCTAGAAGGACGTGCTGCAAGAATTAAAGAAAAATTAGCAACCAAAAAAGGAGCATAATCATGGCTAGAGTCTGTCAAGTAACAGGAAAAAGACCAGTAACTGGTAACAACGTTCCTCATTCATTAAGAAAGACCAGACGTCGTTTCTTACCAAATTTGCACACACACAAATTTTGGGTAGAAAGCGAAAACCGTTGGGTTAAATTACGCACATCTACAAAAGGCATGCGTATTATCGATAAAAAAGGCATTGATGCAGTACTTGCTGATTTGCGTAAGAAAGGGTTAAAGGTGTAAATCATGCGTGAAAAAATTAAATTAGTTTCAACGGCTACACACGTTGGTGGTAAAAAAGATGGTCAAAAAACGGGCCATTATTACACAACCACAAAAAACAAAAAAACAACTCCTGATAAACTTTCATTCATGAAATACGATCCAGTTGTTCGTAAGCACGTACTTTACAAAGAATACAAAATCAAATAGTCTTCTTTTAAAAGTTCTAAATAAAAACTCGCACTCCTTAATTGGATTTGCGGGTTTTTTTAATGACATATTTATTAAACAAATTTAGGTAAAGATTATAGTTTTATTGTTAATATTTACCTTTTTCACCCACAGAAGAATAACTGTAGTTTACTGAAATTTTATCATTCTGAATTCGATTCATAAGTGTAACTCCTTTGGTTTATTCATATT
>JALWML010000391.1 GCA_027083915.1 Lysobacterales bacterium
TGTTAATTCTCAAATCCATCACTAAACATGGCATCAGGTCTTTGTGCTTCATCTGCACCAACATCATATGGACCAAAGAAATCATTAATAGCAGGGAAGTCTGTGCCTCTGTCTTCATAATCCATGTCTTTAAGGAAACTATTATCATTCGCTGCAAAATCTATTGCGGGTGAGTTAATTGGATCAATATGGAAATTATTAGCGACTCGATTGACAAAGAGTGGGGCATTTACTTGTAAATCAACTCTATTGGGGAGAGATGGTAATTCAAGGCTATCTTTTTCATGAAGAATGCATTTTTTAAAATCAACCAAAGACTGAGAACCGACAAATGGTTCTATAAGTGTACCAGTCGATGCATCGCTAACTATTGAATTATGAATTTCTGATACTCCTCCTGCATTGTCCAGAATCCCAAAAACGGCAACATCGGCTAGATTATCTGCAATGGTTGAGTGGTAAACATCAATTTGTGCACCACCTGCGATCCTGAAGACATTTCTGTCATTATGAGGAAAGGCTCCGAAACGAATACCACCATTATCTCGAATAACACAACCAATAAAGGTGTTAAAACTATTAGCTCCAACAGAATACAAAACTGTACCAAGGTCTGCTCGGTTAAATGCGATTTCTGTTTGGTTAATATTTGCTGTAGCTCCATTGTTGTAGAGAAAACCACCAACTCTATTATTTGAACCTGATTTATTTCCTGTAAAGAAATTGCAATGAGATTCATTCCAACATTCTTTTTTTGGTCGTGTGACATTGACTACAGCATCACTATCAATAGCTATGCCACCTCCATGGAAATTTGATGTATTGTCAGCCAATAACACCATATTCATATCCATTTGTGTGCCAAAGCCAGTTAAAAATATCCCACCACCATTACTTTGTGCTGTGTTGCTTGCAACTGTAATGGGTTGATTATCGTTCCCTGTGCACCCCAAGAGATCACAAACTTCATGACCATTTAATGTTGCTTTTGAGCCATTTTCCGCATATAAACCACCCCCTTTTCCAGCGGCTGTATTTCTATTGATTCCTAAATTTGAAGTAATATCACTGTCACCACTAAAGAAGGTTAAGTCGCAACCGTTTCCAAGAAAAACACCACCGCCATCGCCAGTAACTGAATTTTCACTAATTCCAGATAAGCCTTGTATATTAATTAATGGATTTAACGCACTTCCTATTTTATTACAATATAGCCCTCCACCTTGGTTGGCTTGATTTTGTGAAATAATAGTATCAAAGATAAACAGATTGGCATTGCTATTCCCTACAATCATGTTAATACCCCCTCCAGTATTACTGTTGTTATCATGAATATTCAAATTTCTTATGGTTAGAAGAACATTTGCCGATAGCATGCCTATACCCCCACCGCCTAATCCCAGACCACTTTCTCCAGCAGAAATGTCCAGCCCAGTTAATTCTACAGAATTTAAACTAGTAGTCCCCGATATAATAATTACTGGTCGCATAGAGCCAACACTTCCAACAATAACTGACATATCAGTTGCATTTCTAATACCGCTTACAGCATCAGCACAGCTGGCAAAACCTCCAACTAGTGATATGCTTTTATTGTCAATAATTATATTTTCAGTGTAAGTTCCATCATTGACAATATGGATAGTAGAATCTCCAGAATTTATAGCATCTTGAATTTTGGTAGTTCCTGTAGTAATATCGCACGTACTGCCAACAGGTCCTACTGTTATTAAGGCTAGTGCATTAGACCAAGATGTCACAGCAATTAAAAATATTATTATCGTTGAAAAATGTACTCTCATAAAATGTTCCTGTTTTTATAAATTACCTCTAAGTACGCAAACAGGCTAAATTCACTGCCAATTATTTAAATATTTTTTTTACTAAGCAAAATTGCATTACTTGAAGTACTCTTGGATAATGTGTTTTTTATCTAAATAAAAGAGAGTATGATAATTAGAAATGCACTGCTATCAGATATTGAAAAGGTATTAAAATTACATTTTCTCTATCAGATAGATTCAATTAATGAGGAAGATAAAGCCGATGGCTTTGTAACTACCGCTTTTACCAAGGAACAAATGACCAAACTGATTAATGAAGAGAATGGTCTATTTATAGCTGTTGATAATAATGAGGTTGTGGCTTATGTGATGACTGCCTCGTGGCAGTTTTGGTCTATCTGGTCGATGTTTGCTTATATGATTGAAGATTTACCCAACCATCAGTATCTTGGTCAAACATTAACTGTGGCAAATTCTTATCAATACGGTCCTGTTTGCATTGACAAAGAATGGCGAGGGCAGGGTGTACTAGAGCAGATTTTTGATTACGCACGCGCTAAAATGAACAAAAGGTTTCCAATTTTGGTGACTTTTATTAATAAAAATAATCCGCGTTCATTACGCGCTCACACAAAGAAATTAAACTTGGATATAATAAGTGAGTTTGAATTTAATAATAATCAGTATTATACGCTTGCTTATGATACTTGTTTGAAGTTAGAGAGCTAAGAGTTAGCTCTCTAATTGTGTTTTGGGCGTATGCCTAGACGATTTGAGGTTCTACTTTAAGTTTGATTTTGAACTTTTGATTAACAGAACGAATAGCTTCTTTACTTAAGCTAATGATTTCTTTGCCTGTAGAGTTGCCATAGTTAACTAAAACTAATGCATGTTTTCCTGAAAATCCACATTCGTGCATTCTGTGTCCTTTAAACCCACAGGTTTCGAGTAACCAAGCAGCACTAATTCTGAAATGGTTGTTTTCCAAAGGATAAGAAACCAAGTCTTGGTATTTTCGTGCCAATTTTTTGTGGTGTTTTTCATCAATAATCGGATTGTTATAAAAGCTACCTACGTTTGGTACTTCTTTATAATCAGGTAATTTTCTTTGTCTAATTGTGGTTACCGCTTCTGCAATATCGAGGTAAGTGGGTTCTAAGATGTTATTGGCTTGTAATTCTTCTTTAATACCATCATAAATAAGGTTGATTTTTGCATGAGGTGTTAATTCAAAAGCAATACGGGTAATAATCCAGGGATTCTCAGACTCTTTAAAAATACTGGTTCGGTACATAAAACGACATTCTTCATTACTTAAACGTTGAAATTTGCCTGTTCTGTAGTTGAAAATTTCTACCCAAACAATAGTCTCTTTAATTTCGGTTCCATAGGCACCAATATTTTGTACAGGAGCAGCTCCTACTGTACCTGGAATAGCTGCTAAGTTTTCGATTCCACCCAAACCTTTTTTGGCAGCCCACATAACAAAATCAGACCACAGAGAACCACCCCAAACAACAGTTAAACCATCAACTACACGGGCATGAAAACGGTCAGTTAAATGTATAGCTGGTTTTTCAATGTTTTTAGTGAGCACAAGATTACTTCCAGAACCAAGAATAAAAAAGCCTTGTTTTCCACAATAGGGGACTATTTTTTCCACATCATGTAAATTTTCGACTAAGATAAATTGAT
>JALWML010000392.1 GCA_027083915.1 Lysobacterales bacterium
TATAAACAGTTCTTTGTATTAATTTATTTTTTTTATCTTTTTGAGTCGAGTTAAATATCAATGTATCTGTAAGTCTATTAATTTGATTTGCAGTTAAAATTGAATAATTTTCTTCATTCTCTATCAAGTTATAATTAAACTTTATTAACTCAACTTTATTTCCTAAATCTTTTAAATGCCCTAATTTCATTAATTCATCCAGTATTGCTTGATAAGTAAGAGAACCTGGAGCTCGTTGTTCACAGATACTTTGAAAGGTTTTAAAAGGGCCAAGTTTTGGTATTTTTGTGGAGTTGTAATATTTATGGGCTGTCCATCGAATATCTTCTAATATTATGGATAACTTATCTGGTTTTGCTCGTGGCATTTCGCCCTTTAAGTGCTTGCTAATATAACGACGATCGATACCAGTACGAATGGCTAGAGCAACATGGCTGGCACTAGGGTCAAGTCTTTGCGCTTCTAATACTAATTTTTCATCAAATAAACTTAAAAATTCATTGCGGGGTAATCTGAACTTAATAATTATTTTAGCTATTGCTTTTGATAAAAGATTTAACGCCTTTTTTTTCAAGGCGTGACTTTGATTAATTCTTGGGTTTGTTTTCATCATTATTTCCATTGTACAAACTTGTACAGTACTTTTAAATTCTATACTCTTATAATGACGACTCGTGGGTAAATGCTACGACGCGAGTTTGGTCAAATCTCCGACTGTAGCAATTTTAGTGGGATTGCGTAACTCCACGGTTACGCTTGAATCAGCAGCGAGAACAGGCGCTGCTGATTCTTTTTAAATATCTTTCTACCACGAAATACCATTCAAGATAAACTTTCACAACAAATCTACCACAGAACAACTCTTTTATCAATTAAAAAGTTTGCTATTGCGTCATTTTTATATAATCCAAGTGTATTTTTAATAAAGGATTTTTCCCAATAAAAAAGGCAATCAAATAGATTGAATGCCTTATTAGGATATATTAAATAATAAAGAACCTTTAACCCTTCATTAAATTACTTTTTACAATTCTTTTAAACCAGTAATCAATTCAGAAATAGCATCTTGCGCATCACCGAATAACATCTTGGTATTGTCTTTAAAGAAAAGACCATTTTGAATACCTGCAAAACCTGTACCACGACCACGTTTAATCACAATCACATTTTTTGATTTATCCACTTCTAAAATTGGCATACCATAAATAGATGAACTTGGATCATCGCGTGCCGCAGGGTTAACCACATCATTTGCACCAATAACTAATGATACATCAGCATTAGGGAACTGCGGATTAATATCTTCCATGTCCTCAATCATGTCATAAGGAACACCAGCTTCTGCCAGCAATACATTCATGTGACCAGGCATACGACCAGCAACTGGGTGTATAGCAAATTTGACATCAACTCCGTTTTCAGTGAGCAATTGTGTCATTTCCCATAGTTTATGCTGCGCTTGAGCCACAGCTAAACCATAACCAGGAACTATAATAACGCGCTCAGCAAATGCCATCATAATAGCAGCATCGTTACCTTCAATTTCTTTCATCTCGCCTTGTTCGCCATCGGCTGCTCCAGAATCATCGCCACCCATTGAACCAAACAAGACATTGCCGATGGTTCGATTCATGGCTTTTGCCATCAACTGAGTGAGCAAAGTACCTGCCGCACCAACCAACATACCGGCTACAATCATTGCCCAGTTACCTAGAACATAACCCTCAAACGATACCGCTAATCCAGTAAAGGCATTATAAAGGGAAATTACTACAGGCATATCCGCTCCACCAATTGGTAAGGTCATGAGTATACCTAATATTAAAGCACCACCAAAGAATATCCACAAATTCATCGCTTCTAAATGACTAAAGGTATAAACACCAAAAGCGATAATCGCGAGTGCTACAATGCCGTTGAATATATTTTGTCCGGGGAAGGTGTAACGTTTATCAATTAAGCCTTGTAATTTACCAAAAGCAATTAAGGAACCGGTTAAAGATATTCCACCGATGAACACACCAATTAATGCTAATGCTGTAGCAATACCTGACATTTCACGACCATGGGATGCAGCATATAATTCCATCGCACCAATAAAGGCTGCAGAACCACCACCCATACCATTATACAAGGCAACCATTTGTGGCATATCGGTCATGGCAACTTTTTTACCACTTATCCAAGCAATGGCTGTAGCCGAAACTAAAGCGGCTAGTATTAACCAATAATTATGAATTTCAGGTGTGAGGAAAGTGACAATAGTCGCAATAACCATACCAAAACCAGCCCAAACAATACCGCCTTTGGCAGTTCCTGGTGCGGACATTCTGCGTAAACCAACAATAAACAATATGGCGGCTATAAAATAACTGATGTCAATAAGACGAGATACATTAAAAAATTCATTCATTTTCCATCTCCCTTATCTTTTTTCTTTTTAGTTTTAAACATCTCAAGCATACGTTCAGTCACCACATAACCACCTGCGGCATTACCTGCTCCTAAAAAGACAGCAATAAAACCAAAAACTTTTTCAAGCTGAGTATCGGCATGACCCAATGCGACCATTGCGCCGACCAATACAATGCCATGAATAAAGTTTGAACCTGACATCAAAGGCGTGTGTAAAACCACAGGCACTTTAGAAATTATTTCGTTACCGACAAATGCCGCTAACATAAATACATAAACTGCTACAAATCCATCAATCATAATATTACCCCTTTACCATTGGATGAACAACCTTGCCATCCTTTGTTACATTACTTCCTTCCAAAATATCATCTTCCCAGTTGATGGCAAAATTACCTTCTTTATCTTTCATCAAAGACAGTAAATTCCAGACATTGCGTGAATACATCTCACTGGCATGCAAACCTAATGAGCCTGCCAAGTTGACTGGTCCAATATAGGTCACACCGTCTTTTTTAACCGTTTTACCTTTTTCGGTCAGTGCCACATTGCCACCACCTTCAGCACCTAAATCAACCACAATTGTGCCCGGTTTAAGGTTTTTAGTCATTTCTTCGGTAATCAAACGAGGCGCAGGTCGCCCTGGAACTGCTGCTGTAGTGATTAAAACATCAACTTTTTTCAGGTATTCAGTCATGGCATCTTGCTGTTGTTTCTTTTCTTCATCGGTTAACTCACGGGCATAACCACCCTCTCCAACAGCATTCACACCTAAATCTAAAAATTTAGCACCCAAAGAGTGGATTTGTTCAACCGTTTCTGGACGAACATCATATCCCATGACCATGGCACCAAGTCTTTTTGCTGTTGCAATAGCTTGTAGTCCAGCAACCCCTGCACCAATGACAAAAACTTGCGACGGACGAATGGTTCCAGCAGCCGTAGTTAACATAGGAAAAAATCTTGGCGATGCAACACCTGCCATCAATACTGCTTTATAACCAGCAACCGAAGCTTGCGAAGATAGCGCATCCATGGACTGTGCGCGAGAAGTT
>JALWML010000393.1 GCA_027083915.1 Lysobacterales bacterium
TCACCCGTAGGGTGGTAATTGATTTGTCATAAAACCATTATACACCAAGGCTTTTAGCTTGTTATTACTTTTCTATATCGGGATTAGGGCATTCTTTTATTTTTACAAAGAAAACACTTAGTTAAAGCTCTTTTAGCATTAAGTTTAGTAATTATACTTACCCAACTTTATGGAGTTGTCTATTACAGTATTAACCAGAAGCAAGGTTACTTGGAGAGCTCATCTTTTTTTAGATTTTTTACTTCACCATTTTGCTTAGAGTTTTTATTAGGGTGCATGATAGGAGCTTTCTTTGATAAATATCGAATAAACTTTAAACTATTATTTACCACTTCATTCATCGTTTTTTCCACTCTTTTATTTTTAACTTATTCGGATTTATTTAGTTGGAAGTTAATATTTGGCTTTAAAAGTATTCAACGTGTCGCATTAATGGGTTCAATTTCAGCTGTATTAGTTATTGCTCTTGTAGAGCTAGAAAAAAGAGGGTGGCAATTTTTCCCAAAATATTCACTGCTTGTTGGCGGAGCTTCCTACAGCCTATATTTGTCACACACCATTATTTTACTTGCATTTTATTTCTTTGGTGTACGTGACTTCATTTCAGGAGTAGAAAATTATAAACTCCTTTTAATGTTGTTAGTTATTGTTTTTATTATAGTTTATAGTATTTTACACTATAAAATAATTGAACAACCCTTATTAAAGCTTTCTAAGAAATATAAAAAAGACTTCCACAATTGGTGGAGCATGGAAAGAAATTGAGTCAATATATTACTAACATAGTTGAAAACAGATACTTTTATACCGTTGATTCCAAGCAACAAGAATTAAACTATTCGATTATTGTGCCAATTTTTAATGGGTTTAACCACCTTAAAAAATGCATAAATTCATTGCTTAAATATACTGACTTTAAATACAAAATTTATCTGTTTAATGACGCCAGTACCGATAATCGCATGCAGCCGTGGTTAGAGCAACTTGCTAGTCAGTATCACCATATTACCCTTGTTAATCAAAAGAAAAATATTGGCTATTTGAAAAATGTAAATCATGCATTTAGCATGACGGATAATGATGTATTGTTGCTTAATTCCGATACGTGTGTCACTAAAAACTGGCTTGAAGAGCTGTCTTTAATAGCACAGCATGAGAAAGTCGGCATAGTCTGCCCTTTGTCGGACAACGCAACTATTTTGAGCTTGGAGAAAAGCTTACTAAAACACATTTCTAAATTAAAGAAATTTTCTGGTCAATGGTATCCGTTACCCACTGCTGTTGGTTCTTGTATGTTATTAAAGAGGAATATACTTAATCAGTTTGGTGGTTTTGATGAATATTATGACCCAGGTTATGGCGAAGAATGTGATTATTCGTTAAGAATTAGAAGGGAGGGATATTTTGTGGCTTGCGCCCCTGCATCATTTGTTTACCATGCAGGCTCAATTTCATTCCAACAACAAGCAAATAATTTAAAACAACAACACGCCAAATTATTGGATTTAAGGTGGCCAAGTTACAACCTTGAAATACAGCAATTCATAAACAATCAACCAATCAACTTTGTTGAAAACTATTTATTTAGCACAACAAAGAAGAATCATATTTTGCATGTCGTTCACGGTTTAATAAATAAGGGTGGAGTTGAGCTTTTTACACGAGAACTGTTAGATAAATTACCACATACTGATAACCACACCGTATTAGTGCCGTTCAATCCTAGAATCAAAAAAGTATTAAATCAATCGTATAAATTTAAAAGCCATATAAAGATCATGGAATACCCTATTGCGTTACCTGTAAACACTATTGGTAATTTGTATTCTGACATTACTCATCCCGACTTAGATTTAATGTTTGCAAAATACCTTTTCAGTGGCAACTATAAGCTTGTTCATTTCCACTCGTTTGTTAATACCTGTTCAATGAGTTGGCCTTTAATCTGTCATCGTTTAAAAGTCCCTTATGTGGTTTCTTTGCATGACCATTCTTTTGTCTGTATTAATCACTCGATGATGAATACCAAAGATAACAGTTATTGTAGGAAAACATCAAACTCTGAAAATGATGCAGAGTGTGTTGCTTGTCTTTCCAATGTTTCAAGGTTAACACCAGACTTTGTTAAAAAAAACATAGCACAAAGAAATGAGTTATGGCCAAGAATACTAGAGCATGCAAGGCATGTTATCTTCCCAGATCAATATTTAATGAGTCTATATCAAGACAAATTTAATAAACCAAATTCTTCGCAACTAAAAGTTATTGAGCCTTATTTTTATAGAAGCCAAAGCAAATCTACTGTTTCACATAACAAAAAACTTAATGTTGCATTTTTAGGAGCGTTTACCTATGAGAAAGGTGCTAAATTATTTTTGAAGGCATTAAGAGGTTTAAAAAATTTCGATATATCTTGGAGAATAGTTGGTTATATTCACCCTGCTTTCGTAAAAGAACTAGAAGAGTTTGATGTCCATTGTTGCGGAATCTATGAAAGGGAAAGTCTAGCAGAATTGTTGGACGGTTGTGATTTAATCATTTTACCATCCGTTAGACCCGAAACATATTGTATCACATTGACAGAGGCGACCCAATTTGAGATACCTGTGATTGCCTCAGATATTGGAGCATTTTCAACAAGAATAACCCATAATGTCAATGGTCAATTATTTCCGCAAGAAAATTCTGCAGCTCTGTCTAAACTGATTAGAGAGCATTCTAAAGATCGATCTATACTAAACCGCATTAAAGGAAATATTGCCAAGATTAAGCAGCCTAAAGAGAACCCTGCTCAAAAAATGTATAAGCTTTATAAAAATATCGATAAAAAATATGTTTCTCATACAAACACCCCTGCACTTACTCATGATATTGAATCTTTAGATAAACCAAAAACCAGTGCTTATGAATTAATGGAGACATGGCTCTATTCAGATATGACACTCGAAGCAGAAGGTGATTGGAAAACTGCATCAGATATTACCATTATCATTATTGGTGAAAATATCCAATTATGTGAAACAACTCGTAACAATTGCCTTTCTTATGCTAAAAACGCCAAAATTATCTTATTTAATTTTGAAACAAAAATACAGCTTTCACAGTTGTCACCGTATTTATGTATTATCAATCAGGGACATTTACTTAATGATAACTTTGGAAATTGGTTGTATGGTTTCAAACAATCAAATAAAGCAATCGGCTTGGCAAATTATGCATTAATAAACTCACAAGGAGAAATGTATGGTCCACAATTTAATACACAGTTTGATATTTTAAATTTCACAAAACAGCCACAAAGAATTGGAGTGATTCTATACCCAAATCCCGATATAGAAACATAAACTCGCATCAAAAACATTATTTTGGGTGGTTAGACCTTGTTTGTGCTTAAACCTGGAAGCTAGGTTTATGCAATTGCACGCGCTTACCTAATTTTTTCA
>JALWML010000394.1 GCA_027083915.1 Lysobacterales bacterium
AGTTTATCTCGGTGAAGTCAGGTGTATTTTGTAATAAAAATCGTGTACCAATATCCAAAGTTTTTTTTGAAAATACATTAGCAAAGCTATAAATTTTTAAGCAAGTGTTTTCTTGAACAAAATGAATAGGGTATTGACTTTGATTTTGTTTGTTTTCTATTTTTAGTTGAATGACTTTAGCTTTCTTTTTTGTTAAAGAAGTTTTTGTTGGGCCAAAACGATTCTCTAAAAGATTCCATAATGTTTTTGGCATGTTTTTTACCATTCCAGCGATAAGAATAACTGTTTTCTCATGGGTATAGGGGCTTAAATAGGTGAGTGTTTCATCCAAGTAATCCAAAATTTTGGGCGATTTAATTAAAATAAAATCAAATTTCATACTCGAATTGTTTAAATGGTATGCAATGTTTGGTTTATGATAAAGAGTATTGGTTTGTGCATTTAATTCAATAGCTTTTCGGCTCATAAAAGAGTCAGTAAGGCTGATTGGATTAAAGTAATTAAGGCCTAAAGTTAAGGCGCCAAAGGCATCATTGACAATTAATATTTTATTGTTTTCTTCTAAAGAAAAATTGCTTTGCAAATACTCCAATAAGTAAGAATCAGCCGCATTCCAAGCTTGCAAACTGTTATTTTTAGTTGTTGGGTAGCGTTTTAAATGAATTGAGTGATAATTATTATCGAATTTTGTTTGCACCAATTGAACCTACAACCTAGAAATTATGCTATTATAGATAGATAACACCTGATAACCATTAACTGATGCAAAAAAATAAATTTATCCTGCTAAGTATAGTCATATTTGCAAGTTCCCCATTGATGTCAGAAATTTACAAATGGAAAGATGCCAATGGAGTCACACAGTACAGTGATGTAAAACCTCAAAATACTCCCGTAGAAACCTTTGATATTCAGTCATATGACAAAGTTACTGTCGTTGATACGGATAATCTTATCGATGATTATGACGATGGCTATAAGAAAAGAAAGTACCTTTCAAGACCTAAGAGAGTCGTCATGTATTCTACTCAATGGTGCGGTTATTGTAAAAAAGCAAAAAAACATTTTAAAAAAAATAGAATTGCTTTCACGGAATATGATATTGAAAAAAGTGAATCAGCAAAAAGACGTTATAAAAAATTGGGAGCCACCGGAGTCCCTGTTATTCTAGTTGGTAAAAAACGCATGAATGGATTTAGTGTAGAGCGATTTAACTCAATTTACAAATAGGTAATACTTATGTCAATAAGAACACATGTTTTAAAATTCGATAAAGGGGATAAAATATTCTCAGTAGGAGATTCTGCTAATTGTGCTTACATTATTGAACAAGGAAGGGTAGGGCTTTACCCGTTAAATCGACAAGATGACAGAATCGCTGAATTAGGCAAAGGCGAGCTTTTAGGTGAAATGGGAATTATTAACAATGGAAATCGTTCGGTCAGTGCTTTTGCGGAAAACTCTGTTGAGTTATTAGTTGTTGATCGAGAGCAAATAACTTCACGACTCAAAAATGCAGACCCTATCTTGCGAGGAGTATTGGAGGTATTGCTTAGTAGAATTCGCAATATGTTAGGTGGAGATACTCCTACGAACAATAATCGGGAGGTTAACAACACAATTGTTACCAATGGTATGACCAAAATTCGTTTTGAGCATGAAATGTTTGAAGCATTGGAAAATGATGAAATAGTTAATGTTTATCAGCCCATGGTCAATCTGTCCGATAATGCAGTGGCAGGTTTTGAGGCATTAAGTCGCTGGAAACACCCAGAAAAAGGCATGATTTCACCTTTTGAATTTATTACGCTAGCAGAAGAAAGTGATTTTATTGTTCCAATGGGATTAAAGATATTTGATAGTGCTTGCAAACAACTGTCTATTTTTCAAAATAAAAGAAGTCAGTTACGGCAATCACAACCTTTATTCATGAGTATTAATGTTTCGCCCACACAATTAAGCTCGAATGGATTCCTTGAGAAAATCATGGTGATTACACGGGAGCATAAAATAAACCCAGCTGATATTAAAATTGAGATAACTGAATCACTTATGGTTGATTATAAGCAGGTAAAGACCTGGATTGATGAGTGCAGTAGTTTTGGCTTTAAATTGTCCTTGGATGATTTTGGTACGGGTCATTCGGGTTTTGAGCACCTTTTACAACTCGATTTTGATACCATCAAAATTGATCAAGTATTCGTCAAAACCATTGAGAGCAATCCCAAGAGTCTTATCATGCTTGAACTCATCACACAGATGGCAAAACGCATGAATATGTCAATTGTTGCTGAAGGAATCGAAGATGAAAATAGCGCTCAGATACTAAAAAAACTGGGTGTTGATTATGGACAAGGTTATTATTTTTACAAACCTATGAATGCAATAGAAATAATTAAAATTATTTGATAGTTCAAATCATGATTTGCTTATCATAATTAGTCATTAAAAGCACATTATTGCCGATACATTTTAGATGAATTATGTTATACTTCTTCGCTTGGAAAAAGCTACTTAGGAAATGTAACAAATGGTCGATGAAACCACAGAAAATTCAGATATTTTAAAAGTCAATCTCGAAGATGAGATGAAAAAATCCTACCTCGATTATGCTATGAGCGTAATCGTAGGTCGTGCATTGCCAGATGTTCGCGATGGACTAAAACCTGTTCACAGACGCGTATTATTTGCCATGAGTGAATTAGGCAATGATTGGAACAAAGCCTACAAAAAATCAGCTCGTATTGTTGGTGATGTGATTGGTAAATACCATCCTCATGGCGATACTGCTGTTTATGACACTATTGTTCGAATGGCACAACCCTTTTCCATGCGTTATATGCTGGTCGATGGTCAAGGTAACTTTGGTTCGGTTGATGGTGATTCAGCTGCTGCCATGCGTTATACCGAAATCCGGATGGCAAAAATTGCCCATCAATTATTAGCCGATATTGACAAAGATACAGTTGATTTTGTTGCCAACTATGATGAGTCAGAACACGAACCAGCGGTATTGCCTTCACGTGTACCAACATTGCTGGTTAATGGCTCATCTGGTATTGCTGTAGGTATGGCAACCAATATTCCTCCTCACAACTTGAGAGAAGTGATTAATGCCGTTATAGCCATGTCTTATAAGCAAGATATTACCCTTGATGAGTTGATGGAGCACCTTCCAGGACCTGATTTCCCAACAGCTGCTATCATTAATGGCTCAAAAGGTATTCGAGAAGCTTACGAAACAGGTAAAGGTAAAATTTATATGCGTGCTAAAACGCATATAGAAATTGATGAATCATCAGGTAAACAAACTATTATTGTTGACGAACTTCCATACCAAGTCAACAAAGCAAAATTAATTGAAAAAATTGCTGAGCTTCTAAAAATCAAACGTATCGAAGGCATTACCGCATTACGTGATGAGTCTGATAAAGACGGT
>JALWML010000395.1 GCA_027083915.1 Lysobacterales bacterium
GCAAAATATTGACGATGCCATTAAGCGTATTAAACAATCGGGTTCTCAAGTTATTCTTGCTGGTATGCAAATTTATGATAATTTAGGCTCTGATTATGTCACTGAATTTAAAGAGATTTATCCTCTGTTGGCACAAAAGCATCAAGTGAAATTAA
Organism: Lysobacterales bacterium; assembly: GCA_027083915.1. Classification (GTDB taxonomy): domain Bacteria; phylum Pseudomonadota; class Gammaproteobacteria; order Xanthomonadales; family Marinicellaceae; genus NORP309. Next base: position 156 of record JALWML010000395.1, read on the forward strand.
TTCCTTTTTTCTTGCAACATATTGCAGGTAATCCGAATTACAACCAGAATGATGGCATTCATCCCACCGCAGCGGGTTATAAAATTATTGTTGAAAAAAACATCCTTCCTGTTGTCCGTCCTTTTTTGGAGCATTGATAAAGCCGCTATGAAATCATTACTATTTGTACGAAACATCAGCAAGTCTTTTTGGTTGGAAGATAATATCATAGAGGTGTTAAAAGACATTTCTTTGGAAATAGATACGGCAGAATTTGTTGCCATCATGGGAAAATCGGGTTCTGGAAAATCGACCTTGTTGAGTATTTTGGCAGGATTAGATGTGCCTGACTCAGGTAGTGTTATGCTTGATGAGGTTGATTTGACTTTATTAAGCGAGGATGAGTTAGCACTTAAACGACAAACAGATATTAGTTTTGTTTTCCAATCATTTCATTTGATTCCAACCTTGAGCGTAGCGGAAAATATTGGTTTCCCACTTAAATTAAATGGCAGTTTTTCTCAGCAAAAGGTGGATGAGTTACTTGAAAAAGTGGCATTGTCTCATCGAAAAAATTCTTTTCCACATCAATTGTCAGGTGGCGAAAAACAACGCACTGCAATTGCCCGTGCGTTAATAACACAACCTAAAATACTGTTTGCTGATGAACCAACGGGCAACCTGGATGAAAAAAATGCCTCAAGCATCATGCAATTGCTGATAAATCTACAGTCAGAATTTAACACCGCTTTGGTGGTTGTCACACACGATGAGGCAATTGCTAGACAGGCTAATCGAACTATTCATATTGTTGATGGTGAAATATAAAGCATGAATCCTATTATTTGGCGCGAATGGTTTAATAACAAGCTTTATCCATTGCTTTTTAGCTTGTGTATTATTGTGTCATTGGGTGCCTATTTGACCCTTGATGCACTGCAACAATCGGTGGATGACTATATTGCCATCAACCAAAAACAAATCGTGGGTGGTGACATTATCCTGACCAATAATCAAGATTTTCCAGCCAATGTCATAGAGCGCATCAATCAACTGGATAAATCTCAAGTTGTTTTTGATTATCAGTTCAATACCATTGCTTACACCTCAGATGCTTCTTTATTAACGCGAATTAAAGCGGTGACAAGCACTTACCCACTTTACGGTGAGTTGTTGTTGAAGAATCACACTTTCCCTTCTTCTTTTTGGCAAAAGGGCAGTGTGTTAGTCGAACAACAGGTGTTGAGTTCTTTAGATTTGGCTATTGGTGATAAGCTTAAAATAGGTGAGGCGCAATTTACTATTGAAGATGAAATCATCACCGAGCCTGATCGCCCCTTAACAGCCTTTGGCTTTGGTGCACGAATTATTATGCATCAATCTGATTTACCCAAGACACAATTGATGGGCAAAAAAAGCCGTATTAATTACCGCATTGAAATCAAAACAGATACTCCGAAAGAGACTCAAAGTTTATTTGCTGAACTCTCTGAGTTAACCAAAAACACAAAAACCACCCTTAAAACGGCAGAACAATCCAACACAACAATTTCGAACTTAAGCCAAAACTTTTTAGTTTTCTTAAAGTTGTTGGTGATTGCTGTGATTATTTTATCAGCCATCGGCATGATGAGTGTGGTCAATGCTTTTGTAAGCAAACAGAAAAATACCAATGCCATTCGCAGTGCCTTGGGTGAAAAACACAGCAGTATTATTGCTTCTTATCGGTGGTTATTTCTGTCCATGGCTTTAGTCTCTGTTATGTTTGCCTGGTTGCTGAGTTTAGTCGTTTTGTCTTTTGGCAAGGAGGCTTTTCTTGCTATCTTACCCAATTCGATTGAATTAACCATTCCAGTTTTTAGTTTGTTTAAAGCGCTAATTATTGCTTTGAGTATGACCTTATTGATGATTCATTTGGCTCTTAATGGCATAAAATCCATCAAGCCTGTTGCGGTTTTGCATAAACACGACAATAAACAAGGAAAACATGCCAGACCTTGGTTGTGGTTTATTGGTGCAGGACTCGGTGTTTTATTGTTATTGTTTTCTGAGATTGGAACATTAAAACAAAGCCTGCAAGTTTTTAGTGGTTTGTTGCTTGTGTGGTTTAGCTTTTCATTGTTAATCAAGGCGCTAATGTGGTTGTTGAAGTTGCTGGTTAATTCAAATGCCATAAAAAACTGGAAAACTAAGCTGGCGTTGCAAAATATATTCAGGAAAGGCAATCAATCTCACCTTTTTATTACCTCGTTATCCATGACAGTAATGATATTGGGCAGCATCAGCTTGCTGGATTATTCGATTCAACAACAATTAGTTTCGACTTATCCTGAAGATGCACCCAATTTTTTCTTATTGGATGTGCAAACAGATCAACAAAACCAATTGGATTTATTGTTAGGGCAAGAGTTAACCTATTATCCCGTGGTGCGTGCACGAATTGAATCTGTCAATGGTGTTAAGGCTGAAGAGTTAAAAACAAAGCTCGGGCGCTATGACAATATCTCTCGGGTATTTAATCTGAGTTATGCCAATGAGTTGTTGCCAACTGAAGAGTTAGCTATAAGCAGTAAAGGCAAACAACTTTTTGATGAGGTTGGTGATGATGAAGTTCCATTGTCAATATTGAATAGTTTTGCAGAATTTTTACAAGTGGGTTTGGGTGATAAAGTGACCTTTAATGTGCAAGGCATTCGCATTAAAGCCCAAATTACCAGTATTCGAAAACGACTTAAACGCGGACCGTCGCCTTTTTTCTATTTTATCTTTCCACCACAAGTCTTATCTGATGCGCCGCAAATTCGATTTGCTACGGCAAAAGTATCGGATCAACAACGCGTGAAGATGCAAACACAAATTGCAAAAACTTTTCCTGGCATTACCACTTTGGATGGCGGAAATATTGCTAAAAAGCTAAAAGAGTTTGTCGATCAACTCAAAGACTTGGTGCAAATATTTACGGCATTGAGTCTGTTTGCTGGTTTATTAATTTTTATCACTTCATTGGTTTCGACATCACAAGACCGTTTGCGAGAAAGCTTTTACTACCGCATGATGGGCATGGTTTCTAAAGATATGTTGCAATTAACCTTGATTGAGTTTTTGTTTTTGGGCTTGTTTGCATTTACCATTGGCACTTTGATTGCCAGTATTCTTTCGTATGTCATTTGTGTGAATTGGTTCAGTATTGACTTTATTTTTCCGTGGCCGTTATTGCTATATTCCACTTTTGTTATCTGTGTTTTATTAATACTGATAAGCCTAGTTTATAACAACCACGTAAAAAAATCTAAGGTGATTACTTATTTAAATAGCCAGAGTTAATGAGCAAAAAAAGGCTTCTACAAGAGAAGCCTTTGTTAGTCAAAGTTTAAATATTTAAGACTTAATTTTGACCGATGTAGCAACAATTTCGTATACTTTTTCTGCTAATTCGCCTGCTCCATCATCTTTTAGGTGCTTGCGCATTTTTTCGCTCATCATTTTTGATTTGAGTTTACCATAAACTTCAGCTGTTCCTTGCGTGTCTTTTGGAATGAAAAAAGAATGGTGGTTAAAGTCAACTCGAGCTGTTACTCCATTGTTTTCTAACATCATCCAGCAACCACTGCCTTGACAGACTTTGCCAATATTGCCAGTAAAAATCATATCTTCACCGATAATCATTTCTTGTTCTGCGATGGCTTTTTCTATTGACATTTTTTCTTCAGCCTCTTGCCATTTATTGCCATAGACTTTTGCGCCGTCAATCACTTGGGTGACAATAACTTTTTTTTCTTTGTGTTCTTTTTTGGCTTCTTGGTCTTGAGCGAAACTTGCTGTACCGAAGATGAGAGATGTAATTAATAGTAATTTTTTCATGCTTAATTATTTGTAGTTAAAAGTTGATTATACGTTGATTGGAGAAAAAACTAAAATAAAGAAGTTATATTCTGGCTAAATAATAAGGTATACTTGCTAACTCTTCACAAGAAAACGATGAAATATGGATTTATTTACTATTGAAAATTTACTCACTTTATTAATGTTAACGCTATTGCAAGCGGTTTTAGGTTTTGATAATTTATTGTATATTTCTTTGGAATCGCAGCGGGTAGAGAAAGATAAACAAGCAAAATTACGAAAATTAGGTATCGGTATTGCAGTCATTTTACGTTTGGTATTGCTTTATGTGTTAATGAAGCTCATTCAGTTTTTCCAAGACCCTGTTTTGGGGTTTAATTGGCAGGGAGTGGTTGAAGGCCATTTTAATATTCATGCCTTAATTGTCTTATTTGGTGGTGTTTTTATCATGTATACAGCCGTTAAAGAGATTTGGCATATGCTGTCTTTAGAAGATGAAATGCATGAAAAAGTTAAACCACAATCCTTTAACAAGGTTTTGACTATGGTTGTCATTATGAATTTGGTTTTTTCTTTTGATTCAATTTTAAGCGCGATGGCGCTAACACAAAACTATTACGTGATGGCAACAGCAATTATCATTTCATCGGCACTCATGATTTGGATGGCAGATGGCGTGGCTGCCTTTTTACAAAAAAATCGCATGTATGAAGTGCTCGGGCTATTTGTGTTGTTTATTGTAGGCATTATGTTAATCAGCGAAGGCGGACATTTGGCTCACCTGAAGTTTTTCAACTTTCCAATTACGCCAATGAATAAAACAACTTTTTACTTTATTTTGTCTATTTTGGTGATTGTTGAAGTCGTACAAAGTAAATATGCTAAAAAGTTATCTAAATTAAAAATTGAAGAGCATCAGGATTAAATTGAATTCATGCAAGAAGAAATATTAATCAAATTAGCCGTAATCGGTGTATTAGGCTCACTAGCACAATGGTTTTCTTGGTGGGTTAAACTGCCCTCAATTTTATTTTTGCTGCTTCTTGGTTTCCTGGTTGGACCCCTAACTGGTTATTTAAACCCCGATGAAGTTTTTGGTGATATGTTGTTCCCCATGGTATCTTTAGCAGTGTCTGTTATCTTATTTGAAGGGGCATTAACACTTGATTTTCATGAAATCAAAGGTTTACAACAGGTCATTCGTCGGTTGGTTTCAACCGGGACAATCATTTGTTGGGTGATTATCGCTGTATCCACCCATTATTTAATTGGTTTTGAGTGGCAGTTGTCCTTTTTATTTGGAGCATTGGTGGTGGTCACTGGGCCAACGGTTATTGTGCCGATGTTGCGGACGGTGCGAGTGAATAATAAAATCGCCAATATTTTGCGTTGGGAAGGCATTATTATCGATCCAATTGGTGCGCTGCTTGCGGTTTTGGTTTTCACTTTTATTGTCTCGGCTCAAGCGGGTGGTAATGAAATTTCTCATGTTTTAATCGTTTTTACAAAATTAATAGTTATCGGTACGGTACTTGGTATTATTGCTGGTCAAGCTTTGGGGTTGATTTTAAAACACCATTTATTGCCTGAATATTTACACAATATATTTACCCTCACACTCGTCTTTGCTGTGTTTGGTTTATCCAATCACTTGGAGCACGAATCAGGCTTGCTTGCCGTAACTGTTATGGGTATTTGGTTGGCAAATATGAAAGGAGTCCACATTGAGGAGATTTTAAACTTCAAAGAATCTTTGAGTATTTTACTTATTTCGGGTTTATTCATTATTTTGGCATCACGGATTGATTTTCAACAAATCAAATCATTAGGTTGGGCATCACTCGGGATATTTTTGATTATTCAATTTTTTGCTCGCCCCATAAAAGTGTGGTGGTCAACATTGGGATCTGATTTACAATGGCAAGAAAAAGTCATGGTCTCTTGGATAGCTCCGCGAGGCATAGTGGCTGCAGCTGTTTCTGCTTTATTTGCAATTAAGTTAGAGGCAATCAATTATCCCAATGCTGATTTGTTGGTGTCCTTAACATTTATTGTTATTATTACCACGGTAGTATTTCAAAGTGCAACATCCCGCCCACTGGCTAAAATACTGCGTGTAGCAGAACCCGAAGCTCTTGGTATGCTCATTGTTGGTGCCAATCCTGTCGTTCAAGCTATTGCTTTAGTTTTACAAAAAGAAGGTGTTGACTTTGTTATTGCCGATAGCTATTGGCAGCAAATAAAACAAGCACGAATGCAGGGCTTTAAAACCTACTATGGCAACCCTGTTTCTAAACACGCTGATCAACATTTACATTTGATTGGTATTGGTCATTTACTTGGCATGTCGATGAACCGTCATTTGAACACTTTGGCAGCTAAAAAATACGCAGCAGAATTTGGTAAGAAAAATATTTATACGCTCAAGCCAAACGTTGATAAAAATAAAGATTCTGAAAAACACGTAAGCACCATTGATTTTCGAGGCAATATTCTCTTTGGTGGCAAAACCTATGCGCAACTTGCTAGTATTTTGTCACAAGGTGGAGTGGTTAAATCCACTTTGATGACAGAGGAATTTACCTTTAAAAATTATCTCGAAAAACACCAAGGCAATGTTGTTCCATTATTCGCTATCAACCCACAAAACAAACAAATAAAGATATTTTATCAAGGCAATGAATTTAAAGTGCCTAGTCAGTGGGTGCTTGTTGGTTTGTTTATGCAATCCAACGAACCGCTTTAATTATTATACCGCCGGGTTAATAATGTTTTCCGTACGTAAAAAATTTAGTGTATCAGCAAAGGTTTTATCAAATTCTCGGTTTTGGTAGTTGAGTTCAATTTTAGCTTTGGCTGAATTACAGGCATATACATCGGAAATCAGTGTGACAGATTCAGGAGTTAAGTCGGGTTCTTTGTTATTTAGCCGAGAGATGAAATTTTTAAATTGTGCCAGTGCCATGAGCAGGGAGTTGGATAGTTGTGTTTTGGTGGCTTTTACCTTAAGTTTGTCTGCTACTTTGTGAACAAACTGTTTAAAATCCATGTTAGTTCCTCCCAACAAATAATTTTCACCAGTTTTACCGTGATGGTAGGCTTGGATTATACCAGTGGCAACATCGCGAACATCCACAAATGAACCGGCTCCATTAGGAATGCTGGGCAATTTTTGCTCTGCAATCATTTTAAACAAACGCGCCCAATTGTTTTTATCACCTGGTCCAATTATGTGTGTAGGGTTAATGATAACAGCATCAATTGCTTTATTGTTTAATACCAATTTTTCAGATGCGGTTTTGGTTCTGACATAATTAATCCAACTGTCTATGCCTGCTTTGGGCATGTCTTCGGTAATATTTTTTAGTGTGGTGTGAATACCATAAACAACAACAGATGAAATATGGATGAAACGTTTGACACGAAGATGCTTGGCTAAACCCAACATATTTTGCGTGCCAGTGATATTGGTGGCTGTTTGCATGTCATTGTTTCTAAACCAGGTATTGGTACTGGCAGCGGTGTGGAATAAGGCATTGATTTTTTCTGGCATTTGTTTTTTAATCGTTTCTGGCGCAAGAATATCACCTTCAATAAGAAAGAGATTTTTGTGCTTGAGGGTCATTTTTTCTTTGTTGCGACATAAAGCATAAACGTGCCAATTGTTATCCAGTAGTTGTTGGCAGAGGTGAAGCCCTAAAAATCCTGTTGCTCCAGTGACGAAGGCATTTAATTGTTTTGTTTGTACCATTTTATTTAAAAAGTCTTTACATGAACACGCTATTATAATTGAATACACGAATGAAAGGGCATACTAATCAATACCATTTAAAACAGACCATCAAACTATCAATTCCACTGGTAATCAGTCAATTGACCAGTATGATGATTGGTGTGGTGGATGTTATCATGTCTGGTCGTTTAGGAACAATTCCTTTAGCTGCAGTTTCAATTGGTGGTGCAATTTGGGCAATTGGTGTGATGGTCGTTTTAGGCATTTTAATGGCAACGCCTCCTTTGATTTCTGAGTTAGATGGTGCCAATGAGCGTCACAAGATAGGTCCATTAGTTAGGCAACTTATGTGGCTGGCATTAATTATCGGTTGTGTTTTCTTCTTTGCTATTAGAAATCTAACACCTCTTTTTAAGTTGTTTGGAACGCGCCAAGAGGTGATTCCTTATGCCATAGAATACTTACAGGCCATTTCGTGGGGGATATTGAGTTTCCCTTTTTTCTTGGTGTTTCGTTATGTTGCTGATGGTTTGTCGCATACACGCATGACCATGTATATTAGTTTTTTGGCTCTTGCTTTAAATATCCCATTAAACTATGTGTTAATGTTTGGGCACTTTGGTTTTCCTGCCTTGGGAGTCAAAGGTTGTGGTTATGCTTCGGCTATTGTGCTGTTTATACAGGCATTGACTTTTGGCTTGGTTATGGCAAAACATCGCTGGTTTAAAGATTTGCATATTTTTTCACACATTGAAAAAATAGATAAAAAAGTGATTATAAAGGTTCTTATGTTGGGGTTGCCAATAGGTATGGCGTTGCTTTCAGAAGGAGGCTTTTTTTCACTGGTTACCATGTTAGCCTCGCGCTTATCTCCTGAGGTTATAGCCGCTCATCAAATTTCTTTAAATGTGGCATCGGTACTCTTTATGGTACCTCTGGGCATTTCAATGGCAATTACCGTTCGTGTTGGTAATGCGCTGGGTCGTGGTTCTGCAACGGATACGAGGCGTGCAGGTATGGTAGGAATTGCATTGATTTTTGTCGTGCAGGTATTTTTAGCCAGTTTTATGTTTTTATTCCCTGAGATGGTTGTTGGACTTTACACAAAAGACCAAGAAGTTATCGATATTGCATTGGTATTGATTTTATTTGCGGCTATTTTTCAATTATCCGATGGTATTCAAGTCGCTGCTGCTGGTGCACTTCGTGGTATTAAAGACACCAACTTTTTAATGTACGGAACGCTTATTGCTTTTTGGATTTTCGGTTTTGCCGCTTCATGGTGGTTTTGTTTTGAAAAAGGCATGGGTGCAGCTGGACTTTGGATTGGATTGATTTTAGGTTTATCGGTTGCTGCGGTTTTAAATTTTGTTCGCTTTTACCAAAAAACCAAGAGAGGCATTTAGCCCATTTCTTACTTAAAACACATGAGAATATTTAGCTAAGTTATTGATTGCAATTTGAATTGATTACTTAATACTTTTTTACAAAAAAAAGCTTTTTTTCCTTGCAAAAAATTAATCAAAACAATCTGAAAATAGCGCTTGATTTAAGGCAGCTTTATCCTATATGATAGCCACTGAGTTTTTAATTTAGTCAAAATAAAATAAAACAAGAAAGCTTTCAATCTGTGGAAATGAAAGCAAAACTTGATACCAAGACCCCCATCACAAAATTTTGATAAAATTAGATTAAAATTAAACCAATAAAAAGAGTTATTAGTATACATAGGGTGTTTTCAAAACACTTTAGTATAATTAAGATGCAGCAGGCGGAGTGGTAATGCAACAAACAGATACACAGGATTCAAATAAAAAAACACATCAAGAAATTGCTTCAAAAAATGAAGCACAAACTGTCACACTTTCAGCACCAGGTGAATACCGTGTAATAAGAAGGAATGGGACAATTACTGGCTTTGATGCTTCAAAAATTTCAGTTGCGATGACAAAAGCATTTTTGGCTGTAGAAGGGGGGCAAGCTGCAGCATCTCGCCGTATTCGAGAGAAAGTTGAAAAACTCACTCAAGAAGTTGTTAATGGATTATTTCGTCGTTTGGAAGATGGCGGCACCATTCATATTGAAGATATTCAAGATTATGTTGAGTTAGCTTTAATGCGTTCGGGTGAACACAAGGTTGCCAGAGATTATGTTTTATATCGAGCACAGCAGGCAGAAAAAAGAGCCAAAGCAAAAGCGCGTAAAAAGAAAAAAGTAGCCGGCCCAATTATCAATGTAATTGCAGCTGATGGAACTCGCAAACAATTAGATGCTCAACGATTAGAAATTATCATTGGTGAATCGGTTGAAGGTTTGTCTGGCGTAGATAAAGATTTAATTATCAAACAAGCTTATCGCAATATTTTTGATGGTATTGCCGAAAAAGATTTAAGCTCAGCCATTGTCATGTGTGCGCGTCAGTATATTGAGAAAGACCCAAGTTATTCAAAGGTAGCTGCTCGGTTACTATTAGATGGGTTGAGAACAGAAGTACTCAGCTTTTTATATGATGAAGATAAAACGGCGACTCATTCTGAAATGGTTGATTTGTATCCGCAATCATTTAAAAAATACATTCATAAAGCCATTGATTTAGAATTGTTGTCACCAGAGTTGGCTAATTATGATTTGGATAAATTAGCAGCGGCTATCAAGCCAGAAAGAGATTTGGATTTTACTTATCTTGGATTCCAAACGTTGTATGATAGGTATTTCATTCATAGTGGCGACAGTAAGATTGAATTGCCACAAAGCTTTTTCATGCGTGTTTCCATGGGTTTGGCCATTAATGAAGTGGAACGTGAAGAAAAAACCATTGAGTTTTATAATTTACTCAGTTCATTTAATTTCATGAGTTCAACACCTACCTTATTTAATTCAGGAACCTTGCGTCCACAACTATCAAGCTGTTATTTAACAACAGTACCTGATGATTTGGCAGGAATCTTTGATGCGATAAAAGATGACGCACTGCTATCAAAATACGCGGGTGGTTTAGGTAATGATTGGACTCGAGTTCGTGGTTTGGGTTCTCGAATTAAAGGCACTAATGGCGAATCACAAGGTGTTGTTCCATTTTTAAAAGTGGCTAATGACACAGCGGTTGCAGTCAATCAAGGCGGCAAACGCAAAGGTGCGATGTGTGCCTATCTTGAAACATGGCATGTGGATATTGAAGAGTTTTTGGACTTGCGTAAAAATACTGGCGATGAACGTCGCCGCACCCATGATATGAATACAGCCAACTGGATTCCTGATTTATTTATGGAACGCGTAGCAGAAGAACAAACATGGACACTGTTCTCACCAGAAGAAGTGCCTGAGTTGCATGACTTATACGGCAAGGCTTTCAGGGAAAAATACGAGCATTATGAAAAGCTGGCTGCGGATGGTAAAATGATAAATACCAAAGTTGTTCAAGCAACTGATATTTGGCGCAAAATGCTAGGCATGTTGTTTGAGACCGGTCACCCTTGGATAACTTTCAAAGATCCATGTAATATTCGTTCGCCACAACAACATGTTGGTGTGGTACATAGTTCAAACTTATGTACTGAAATTATGCTTAACACCAGTGATGAAGAAATTGCGGTATGTAACCTCGGTTCTGTCAACTTGCCACAACACACAACAGCTGAAGGTTTGGACCATAAAAAGTTAGAAAAAACCATAACAACAGCCATGCGTATGTTGGATAATGTTATTGATTATAATTTTTACAGCGTTCCACAAGCACGTCGTTCAAATTTAAAACACCGCCCAGTTGGTATTGGATTAATGGGTTTCCAAGATGCTTTGTACAAACAAAACCTAGCCTATACAACAGACGAAGCTGTACAATTTGCCGATGAATCCATGGAAGCAGTATCTTATTATGCGATTCAAGCCTCCAGTGATTTAGCTGCTCAACGCGGTACTTACCCAAGTTATGAAGGTTCTTTGTGGTCACGTGGTATTATGCCAATAGATTCCATTGAGTTGTTGGAGCAAGAAAGAGGAAAATATATTCAACAAGACAAATCTTTCACAATGGATTGGGCAAAATTGCGTAAGAAAGTTAAGTCTCAAGGTATGCGTAACTCCAATACTATGGCGATTGCTCCAACCGCGACAATTTCAAATATTTCAGGTGTCTCTCAATCAATTGAACCGATTTACCAAAACCTATTTGTTAAATCCAACTTATCTGGTGAATTCACTATCGTTAATAAATACCTAGTAGAAGATTTTAAGAAGCTAGATATTTGGGATGATGTTATGATTAATGACCTTAAATATTTTGATGGTAGCGTACAAAAAATTGACCGAGTACCAGATGATTTAAAAGCTAAATATGCAACAGCATTTGAAGTGGAGGCGGGTTGGATGATTGAAGCGGCATCACGTCGCCAAAAATGGATTGACCAAGGACAGTCTTTAAATATTTACATGAAAGACCCATCGGGTAAAAAACTCGATGCAATCTATAAATTGGCTTGGGTTCGTGGATTAAAAACAACTTACTATTTACGTTCACTAGGTGCAACGCAAGCAGAAAAAGGCGTGGAAGAAAGTGGCTCAGGAACGATTAAATCCAGTTCGGAAGCTCCACAGGCTTGTTCAATCCTTGATCCTGATTGCGAAGCGTGCCAATAAACTAAAAACTTATGCGCTTCTTGGGAGGAGCGCATAAGCATAATAAGAGCCTGTTAACTAAGTTTCAAGTTAATGAAACAAATCAAAATATATGTGCGTCAAGTTACGTATAATAAACTAAAAAATGAACTATCGTTTTGTATCAAAAAGTGATAGGATTATCAGCGGATAAACCGCAGGAGAGATAAATGTACAATTGGGATGACCCATTAGGACTTGGTAAAAAAGAGGGAACCAAAGAGGCGACAATCGCTCAAGACGTTCAAAAAGACGTTAAGGCAGATGACATTGTTGCACGTGCAGAAGTGCCAGAAAAAATGGCACCAGTGGTTAATCATACACCTGAAAATACTGAGAATAATGCACGAGTAGCGGTAGAGCCTGTTAAAGCCGATGATAAACGTGTTATCAATGGTCACACAGATATTAACCAATTAGCGCCTTTCAAGTACCCGTGGGCTTGGAAGTATTTTTTAAATGCCAATAAAAATCACTGGACACCATTAGATATTAATATGACCAGCGATGTGCATGATTTTCACCATAAATTAACCGATGAAGAACGTCATGTTTACACCAATGTTTTATCTTATCTAACAACTTCTGACATTTTGGCCATGCGCAATATTGGATTAGCCGTGATGGAAAAGATGAGTGCGCCAGAATTGCAAATTTATCAGGCACGCCAAGTGTACGAAGAAGCATTACATACGTGGACATACCAACATTGCATCGAAACAATAGGGCTTGACCAAGGCGAAATTTACAACCGTTACCGTGTTGTGCCAGAAATAAATCAAAAAATTCAAATCGCTAATCGACGATTAGATTCTGTTTTACGTTCTGATATGGATTTAACCAATAAAGATGATTTGCACGAATTTGTTATGGCTTATATTTTCTTTGCAGCAATTTTTGAAGGCTGTTGGTTTTACAATGGTTTTTCACCCATCTTCTCATTGCAAAGACGTGGTTTAATGAAGGGTACAGCAGAACAATTCCAGTATATTATGCGCGATGAAGTCATGCATGCTTCTTTTGGTATACGAGTGGTTAAACAAATTTTTCAAGAAAATGATATTAAACTCGATCCTAAAGCGATTCGTGATATGTGGGATGAAGCCGAAGCCGCAGAATCAGGTTATGCGAAATACATCTTAAAAAGCCCAATTCTTGGTTACAATGCACAAGATCATAGCGAACAATTCAGATATATTGCCAATCGCAGAGCGCGTTCACTTGGAATGGAAGAACCATTCCCGGGCGCACAATGCACACTGGGTTGGTTAGACGAGCAATCAAACCTACGCAAAGAGAAGAATTTCTTCGAAACACGCGTAACAGAATACCAAACTGGTGGTGCATTAAGTTGGGATTAATCGACGGTATTTTAAGATTTAATAAAAGGCATTGTTACAATGCCTTTTTTTATGTGCACCCAAATCTAGTTTAGAAAAATGACCCAGTCCATCCTTAATATTGGTATTTTGGCTCATGTCGATGCAGGCAAAACCACAATCACGGAACAAATTTTGTATCAATCGGGTTCTCAACGCA
>JALWML010000396.1 GCA_027083915.1 Lysobacterales bacterium
CCACAACCACACTCACCTGTTGCATTGGGGTTTTTATAAACAAAGACATGATTAATACCTTGTTGTTCGTAATCTATTGTTGTGCCTTTTATGATTTCTAGCGTCTCTTTGTTTGCGATAAGCTTTATCCCTTTATCTTCACAAATAATATCATCTGCTAAAATCTCATGTGGAATTTCTACTTCATAACCCCAACCCGAGCAACCCGTCTTTTTTATACTGACCTTAAACCCCTTGGCAAGCGGGTCTTTATCAATAAATTTTTGTATGCGTACTGCTGCTTTTTCTGTTACATATAATGACATGGTTATTCTGCAAATTTATTAGTTGCTTTGATGAGTTCTTTTACTATATTGGGTTCAAATGCTGAATGTCCAGCTTCTGGCACAATAATTAGTTCAGATTCTGGAAAAACTTGGTGTAAGTCGAACGCTGTAGCCATTGGACAGACAACGTCATAACGTCCTTGTATAATAATAGTGGGTATCTGGTGTATTTTATTAATATTATCTAATATCCAATTTTCATGTTCAAAAAATCCTTTATTCATAAAATAGTGATTCTCGATTCGGGCAAATGCCAAAGCAAACTCATCTTCTCCTGACTCTTGGATATGGTTTTCATCAGGAATCATGTGGCAGGTTGAACCTTCCCAAACCGACCATACTCGAGCAGCGGCTAACTGTTGTTCCTTATCATTTCCAAACAATCGCTTCTGGTAAGCTTTCATCAAATCATCACGCTCTTGCTCTGGAATAAAACAGTAATAATCTTGCCAAGCCTCTGTAAAAATTTGACTTGCTCCGTATTGGTAAAACCATTGCAATTCAGATTGACGCAATAAGAAGATTCCCCGCAATACCAGTTCACTGACTCTCTGCGGATGTTTTATTGCGTATGCCAATGCTAGAGTAGAGCCCCAAGAACCGCCAAAAACCTGCCATTTTTCAATACCCAATTTTTGTCGCAGAACCTCCATATCAGCAATTAAATCCCATGTGGTATTTTCTTCAACACAAGCATGTGGTGTACTTTGTCCACATCCGCGCTGATCAAATTGAATTATTCTATATTTTTTCGGTTCAAAAAAGCGACGTGTTTCAGCTGAAACTCCACCACCAGGGCCGCCATGGACAAATACAACGGGCTTTCCTTCGGGATTACCTGACTCTTCCCAGTAAACCGTATGGATTTCAGAAACATTAATGAAACCTGATTGATTAAGTTCTAGTGATGGAAATAACATAAACAAATAACTATAAATAAAGCTCGAATTCTAACACAAGAATCAAGAGTGACGTTTTAAATATTCTGCAACTTCAAGCGCATTTCCTGTAAATTGTACTTTTTCCATCTTATTATCTATTTGATATTGATACATGGGGTCGTAATAATAGACGAGAATATCACTTATCCATTGTTTATGAAGGGTTTCAGAGGATTCTATAATCCCTTGATTCATTAGAGCCGATAATCTTGCGTATCGCTCACCGCCTAAACGTTTTTGAATACGCTTTAATGCTGATGTCAAAAACTCTTCAAATAACTGCTCACCATTTTGTGGGAATTTTTCAATATAACTATTACGTTGTCCAACGACATAATCCAAATAGATACGATCAACCCGTTCTTCATGTGAACTCGTTAATAAAACAACTGGCGATTCTTTCATTGTATCGAAAAATGCTAAAGGCAAATTCAATCGACCTATATATCGGCCCTCATCTTCTACGATTATTGGTTTTTCTTTATTGGATTTCAATAAATCAATTGCAAGTAAGTTTTCAAATGCAATTTGAGTGGGTTGGTTTGAAACATTGCCTCCAAAGGCAGAACCTCGGTGGTTTGCCAAACCTTCAAGGTCAATTGCATTCGTTAATGTTAGTAATAAATCCGTTTTACCAACACCTGTTTGACCACTAATTCGGATTAAGTCAATAGGTTTAGCTACTTCTTCAAGCAAAAAACTCCGCAAGGCTTTGTATCCGCCTTCAATCAATGGAATATCAATTTCCACATCTTTAAGCCAACTTTGCACCAAATGCGAGCGCATACCACCACGGAAACAATATAAGTAGGCATTCGGATTTTCAAGGCAATAATTTTTCCATGCCTTGATTCGCTGTTCTTTTACTTCGCCACTAACAATTTTATGCCCTAAATTAATTGCTTCATCCTGACCTTTCTGTTTGTAACATAATCCAATATTATGGCGTTCTTCATCTGTTAACAGAGGTAGGTTTGTAGCATACGGAAATGCCCCTTGGACAAATTCGCACGGAGCCCTTACATCCAACAAAGGAGTTTGAGCAGTAAATAGGTTCTTAAATTGTTCTTTGCTTATCAAAGAAATGTAAACTCCTGTTTTTGAGTTAGCATCCCAAATGCCTGCAACTCCAATCCGTTTTGCTTGGCTAATTTTTCAAACTCATGTCGATATTCAGGATTCACCGCAATCAGTAATCCACCACTTGTTTGTGGATCACAGAGAATGGTTTTTAGTTTACTGGGTAAATTTGGGTATTTATCACCATAAGATTCCCAATTCCGACCAGTACCACCTGGCACACAACCCTGCTCTAAATAATAATCTACTTCAGGTATTATAGGAATAAGTTTGGTATCAAGTTCTGCACCAAGATGACTGCCTTCACACATTTCAAGCAAGTGCCCAAGCAAGGCAAATCCAGTAACATCCGTCATCGCATGGACATAATCACAATCACTCGCTACTTGTCCAAAATTGTTTAATTGACACATTAAATCTGCAGCAATGGTTTCATGCTTTTCTTCTAACTTGCTGCGTTTTTGAGCTGTTGAGAGAATACCTATACCCAACGGTTTAGTTAAATAGAGTAAATCGCCCGCATGAGCAGAATTGTTTTTCTTTATTTTATCTGTATCAACCAAACCAGTAACAGCAAGTCCAAAAATTGGTTCAGGAGAATCAATTGAATGCCCACCAGCCAATGAAATACCTGCCTCTTTGCAGGTTTGACGTGCACCATCTATTACCTTAGCAGCTACTTTGGTGGAGAGCTTATCCAACGGCCAGCCTAGTATTGCTATTGCCATAATCGGTTTACCGCCCATGGCATAAATATCACTGATGGCATTAGTGGCAGCAATTCGCCCAAAAGTATAGGCATCATCGACGATTGGCATAAAGAAATCGGTGGTAGAAATAACCGCCTTACCATCACCCAAATCATAAACTGCCGCATCATCTCGCGAGTCATTACCAACTAATAGGTTAGCATCAATTGCCGATTTAAAATCAGTGGTGAGTATTTTATCTAAATCTTTTGGAGAAATCTTACAGCCACAACCCGCTCCATGAGAATAGTGTGTGAGTTTTATTGTCATGGTTGGATTATAATTGATTGAGTGTGCTTTGTCGTAGATTTCCTTGCTTTTTTAAGC
>JALWML010000397.1 GCA_027083915.1 Lysobacterales bacterium
GCATCAAATTAAACATATTTTAAGCCATAGGGTTTTGACAATTAATGTTTATAAAAATAGAGAATTGATAGATCAAATGCAGGATTGTCATTGGGTGTCCTTATCGGATCTGAATAAGTTTGCACATCCAAGTGCGCTAGTGAAAATTGTAGATGCATTAGATTTAAAATGTTGATAGATGTCAGAAAATTGTTTAACTACACTTAAACGCTTACAAAATTCTATGCAATGCTGTTAAAATTCGTTTATTCAAAAATAATTAATTAAATGTCACACAAACAAAAAAAACCATTTCAGCCATTAAATATCGCCGTTCATACCGTCAGTGATACGCGCACAGAAGAAACGGATACATCAGGACAGGCATTGGTTGACCGACTCCAAAATGCAGGACACCATTTGGTGGATAAAAAAATAACAAAAGATGATGTTTTTCATATCCGAGCCGTGGTCTCCGATTGGATATACCGTGATGATGTGAGCGTCGTGTTAATTACGGGTGGAACAGGTTTCACTGTTCGTGATAATACTCCGCAAGCTGTTGAACCTTTGCTCATGAAGAAAGTCCCCGGTTTTGGCGAGTTGTTTCGAGCTATTTCTTATGAGGAAATCGGTACTTCAACCGTGCAAAGTAGAGCGTTGGCAGGAATATCTAATGGCACACTTATCGTCTGCATGCCAGGTTCACCCAATGCCTGTAAAACCGCTTGGGATAAAATTTTGCAGGAGCAATTAGATGCCAGTCATCGTCCTTGTAATTTTGTCGAACACTTACAAAATGCAAACCAAAGTGAAGTCAATTCAAGTTGTGAAACAAGACAGTAAACTGTTTTATAAATAACTTTTCGCGACCTCTTGAATTTTGAGCAACAAAGATGACAAGCCATTGCTGCGAGTAGGGGATAAATGTTTGTCTAGACCTATTTTTGCTATGAAATCAGGTCGAGTTTTGGTTATTTTTTCAGGTGTTTTGTTAGAATAAACACTTAATACTAAGGCAACTAAGCCTGATACTATAGCGGCGTCACTTTCGGCTTTGAAAATAACTTTGCCATTTTCAAGACTGTGTGTAATCCAAACTTGTGATTGGCAACCTTGTAGTTTGTTGGCATCAATTTTATCAGATTCATCAAGTTTCTCTAAATCTTTACCTAAGTCTATGATGTACTGGTATTTTTCCATCCAGTCATCAAATATTTCAAAGTCTTCAATGATTTCTTGTTGGCTTTTCATATTATTTCTTTACACTCCATCTGGTGCCATTTGCAGAATCCTCTAAGACAATATCCATGGCAGCAAGTTCATCGCGAATCTCATCTGATTTTGCCCAATTCTTGTCAGCTCTGGCTTGATTTCTTTGTGCGATTAATGCATCAATTTTTTCACTATCAACTTCTTGGCTTCCTGATTTGAACCATTCTTCAGAATCTTCTAAAAATAACCCCAAAAGTTCACCCGTGCTTAAAAGCTCAGATTTGAATTTTTGTTTGTCTTGTGTTGTTTCAGCTTTAGCTAGATCTTTGGCAAGTTTATTTATTCCTGCAAAAGCAATAGGTGTATTTAAGTCATCATCTAGTGCATCAATAATAGCTTGTGGGATATTATTTTTAGAAACCTCTGCATCTATGGATATATTGTCACGTAGGGTTGCATAAATTCTATCCATTGTTTTCTGTGCTTTATGAATGGAATCTTCTGTCCAGTCGACAGACTGGCGGTATTGGGCACTTAATATCAACCATCTGATGACTTCACCTTTGTATTGTTCGGCGACATCTTTAATGAGTAAAATATTGCCTAATGATTTAGACATTTTTTGTTGCCCCATATTAATCATGCCATTATGTAACCAATAGTTGGCAAAACTTTCAGTATTATTTGCACAACAACTCTGAGCGGCTTCATTTTCATGATGAGGAAAGACCAAATCACGTCCCCCACAATGAATATCAATCGTCTCTCCAAGATGTTCTTTACACATAGCAGAACATTCGATGTGCCAACCTGGACGACCACGTCCCCATGGCGAGTTCCAGCCTGGTAAGGTTTCATCTGAAGGTTTCCATAAGACGAAATCGGCAGGATGCTTTTTATAGGGAGCGACTTCAACACGAGCTCCTGCAATCATATCCTCGATATTGCGATTGGATAAACGACCATAATCTTTATAGGATTCAACTGCAAACAAAACGTGTCCTTCTGCTGCATAGGCGTTTCCAGAGTCTACAAGGTCTTTTATCATCCCAATAATTTGAGGAATATGTGCAGTGGCATAAGGTTCGATATCTGGGGGTAATACACCCAGTTTACTTAAGTCATCATTATAAATATCCGCATACTTTTTGGAATATTTCTTTATGTTAACACCAAGTTCTAAAGCCGATTGATTGATTTTGTCATCAATATCAGTAATATTTCGTGCGTATTTAACGTTTGGATAGTGGTATCTTAATAATCGACTTAAAATGTCAAATACTATGGCTGGTCTGGCATTGCCAATATGAGCATAGTTATACACTGTTGGACCACACAAATACATAGTAATCGATTGAGGATTAATCGGAATGAACTCTTCTTTCTTGCCAGTTTTGGTGTTATGAAAATGTATTGACATTATCTTTGGTGTGTAATTAAAAGTGTATTTTATGCGAATTTGACAAATTCTGTCAGTTAATTCATTATTAAATATTAAGATTGTTAAATTTAATGGAAATTACCTGTTTATAATTGTATTATGCAAGGATTAACCAAAAAAGTACGGTAATTAAGTTATGGGCGGAAAAATTTTTAATCAAGGTTCTGGAGTGGATGAACTTTATCATGATGAAAGGGTTCATAATACCAGTTTTTTTAAATTAGACTCGGAAGCACTCAATCGCTTTTTGTCGCATTGCCATAATCGTAAATTCCCCAAAAAAACCTGTATTATTCGGCCAGGTGATTTAGCTAATACGCTTTATTATATTATTGAAGGATCTGTGACTATATCTTATGAAAATGAGGATGGTAAGGAGTTAATACTTGCGTATTTGAATAAAGGGGATTTTATTGGTGAAATGGGTCTCTTTATGAGTACTGAGCGCCGTGAAGTAATGGTCAAGACAAAAGAGGGTTCAGAATTGGCTGAGATTGGCTATCAGAGATTAGGCAATCTAATGTTAGATGAATTAAAATCAGATGCAGCACAAATCCTGTATTATATTGGAACGCAACTCACCCATCGATTGCTACAAACCAGTAGAAAAGTTCATCGTTTGGCGTTTTTAGATGTAACTGGACGCATTGCTCGGACTTTATTGGATTTATGTAACGACCCTCATGCAATGACACACCCTGAAGGTATCCAAATAAAAATTTCTCGACAAGAAATTGCTAAAATTGTCGGTTGTTCACGTGAAATGGCTGGTCGAGTGTTAAA
>JALWML010000398.1 GCA_027083915.1 Lysobacterales bacterium
TATCTTTGGATTTGCTGATGTCCCAGTTTTGACAAAATTTACAAGCTAAATTGCAGCCCACTGTACCAAAAGATAAGACATGTGAACCGGGATAAAATTGGTTGAGGGGTTTCTTTTCTATTGGATCGATGCAAAATCCTGAGGAGCGACCGTAAGTTGTCAAAACCATCGCATCATTCTCTCGCTTACGTACAAAACATGCACCCCGTTGGCCTTCTTTTAGTTTGCAATCACGCGGGCACAAATCACATTGAATGCGCTTATAGTCAATTACATGCCAATATTTGGCAGCATGATGGTTGTTGCTACTCATGGTATTTACTCACTTGGTAGCGTTGGATTTTTAAGCTACTGTCCCAAAAATCAACGGGCAACCCTGCCTTTAATTTTAACTGATTTAAGAAAGATTGCTTATCAGGTATTTGTTCCCAAACCTGCGGTAAAAAAGTACCTCGATGACCGGCATATTCCAAAACAACACCATCTATATTGGGGCGTAATTGTGAGAGTAAATCAACTTGGGAACTGAAATCAATAACTTGCATTGGCGATAAAACTGAAACTTCAACTTTAATTTTGTCATATTCATCACGACTAAGTGGAGCAAAGCGAGTATCGTGAAAAGCTGCAGCGATGGCATTGGCGCGCACATCATCAGCAAGGCTTTGGTAACTTTGTAATGAACCAATACAACCGCGCAATTCATCGTTTTTAGTGAGGGTTACAAAGCTAGCACCGCATTGTTGTAACCAATCAACTGAATCATCAACATCTTCGGGGTGACTAATATTCATTTGGCTTGCTATGGCATTTCGAGCCAATGTTATTAAAACTTTACCTTTATCGTTATCCATGCATTTTTCCCTCACTAAAAGCCCTAAAAGCTACAGAAGCGTAACCAACTACACTAGATTTATCACCTGCGGTATCTCCTGAATTGCGGTAGTCTAGTAATGTGGGTTGTAGATTGTTCTGATTTGCGCTTAATAATAAGGCATTGATACCTATTGCACCACAGGCTTGTTGATGGTTCAGTTGTGGCTGGCGTGCTAATATTTGTTGAATACTGTGTTCATCTATTCGTTTAGCCTCTGCATAATTATGAAAATGAGATAAATCACTGCTGATTACAATAAGCGTTTGTTCATCACCCCATAACTTTTTTAATACGTCTTCTACCATTGTGGGACTGATGTCACCAACTGCCAAAGGTAT
This sequence comes from Lysobacterales bacterium, assembly GCA_027083915.1. Lineage (GTDB taxonomy): Bacteria > Pseudomonadota > Gammaproteobacteria > Xanthomonadales > Marinicellaceae > NORP309. Next base: position 1,216 of record JALWML010000398.1, read on the forward strand.
GAGTTGAAAATCATCCAAAACGGTTTGTAAAAAAGGCAGCTGTACTTCCAATGAATGCTCTTGGGCATGAGCTGCCGCACTGACCAATACTTGTGGCATTTTGCTAATTTTTTCTATTGCTAATTGATCGAGCACCACTTCACCTAATGGCGTTGAGAAAACTTCAGCTTCAGGCAATGCTAAACCATTGACTGCAACTCTGTGAACTGGCCCCAACAAAACCACTCGATTAATAATTTTTCTTACAGAGTGTAATTGTTGATAGGCAAAAGCAGCAGTTAAACCCGAATAAATATAGCCTGCATGAGGAACAATTAAGGCTTTAGGAGCAGGGTTAAGTGTCTGTGTTTTAACCTGGGAGAACAAAGAGGTAATCATGTCACGCAAAACAACAGCATCAGCTGGATAAAAACTCCCAGAAACAGCAGCAGGCCGAATACACATTTTATCACCTCATTAAGATTTAAATTCAAAAACTATTTACATTCATTATGCATAGTTCTTTGTCCTATATTTAAGGTTAAAAACCCGTTTTTCAAGTTTGGTGTGTGGCAACTACTATTTCCTAGTTCCAACAATCGTTAGGGTTAGAATATTTGAGGTTATGTTCTTAAGCAGGTTTACTTAGTTCATTTCATCTGAGTGCTTTCTGTTTCCTTGGTAGGTAATTATCAGAAATATTTAAAGGTCTCTATTATTTAAATTTACATGTGTTTGTGTGAGAAACCCTGCTGCAAGACCTAAAAAGTGAGATTGAATTAATGGCATCCATGTTATTTGTTCACTTATCATTGGCGTGATTTGTTTGAATAAGGAGTAGACTATGAACACAATGACTATGATAAATGCATACCAGAATTTTTTGTCGCTGATAAATCTAGCAAGAGCCAACCCAGGAATAACATAGAGTAAACCTGAAAAACCAATATAATAGTGAACATCTGAAAAATACAAATAAATATCTATTGATATGATTGCAAGTAAAAATCCACTGACAAGTTCTTTTGTTTTTGTTGAGAACAGGTATAAGAGGATCAAGAATGCCAACATATTGAGCGACAGGTGTTTTATATCATAATGAATAAAATGTGCTGTGAGCAATTGCCAAAGGTGAAAATTTTGTGCGTTATATCCTAAACTAGGGTTGGCAGCTCCAAAAGTAATAAACAAGGTAAAACTAACTATAAAAGTTAAGCATAAGAGGAGAAAGTTATACCATTTGGTTGTAGATACAACCAAATGGCTTGGATTTTTGTCACTTGCTATTGTCATTTGTTTGATGCGAAACTGTATTTTTCCTTAGCTTTCAAAAGTTTTATAAGGCTGAATAATATCAATAATGCAATCATTAATGTGGATACTGAACCACCAGAATATCCTTCACGGTGACGAACTTGAATGCGATCATTTGGATCACGTTTACGCAATCGTTGTTCAAATTTATTTAGTTCAAGGTGAAGATTGGCCTGCATTTGTTGCATTGCCATGATAAAACCTTTGTTCTGTTTTTTTCGGTAAGCTTGGCTGGTGTAGGCACCAGCTACAATATTTTTATCCAATAAATTTGTCCCTGCGCTGCGAAATAAAATACTGCGTGATGGTACATCAATAACAGCTAAATCTATCATGGTACTGACATCAAAGCCCGATCCTGGCAATATATACGCCCCGACAATAGTTAAATAGCTCAAAGATAATAGGTTATCCCTGCCATTGACAATTTGATCATAAGACACCAAGGCAATCACATCGAGTTGGTATAAGTTATTGACTTGGTCTAAAGTTCCATAACCTCCAGAGCCTTGTAAATAAATTTCTGGAATGATAATAATTTCATCCACATATGCTTTACCATCAAAGGCATGTTTGACATTTTCTAGTAATTCATTTTTAGTGGCTAGAGTGATTGTTGTTTGGCTTCTATTATCAGGAATAAAAGCCAAACCCACACGCAAGGGTAAATTTAAAACAGGATTGGGTTTATCCTTCATTGGCACTTTGCCCTTTGGATATAAAAAACTAACCAGTGAGGTTGATTGCACATGACGTTCTCGGTATTCGCCAAAAAGTGCGCAGCCGTTTAAGGTCGTAATAAAAGTCATAAATATTAAAAATCGATACATAAGTCACTTCTCTAATTAATGGAACTTCTATAATTATGAATTTAAACAAATATTTCAATAAATAAAAAAAATAGCGC
>JALWML010000399.1 GCA_027083915.1 Lysobacterales bacterium
GGTTTGTACTGCCTTATAGCTTTTTTTATATCCTTAATTGCTATAGTTATTAATTTTATTTTATTTAGTAAAAATAAAAATATTATTAAACAAATCAATACTAGTATTTCATTTATATTTCTAATAATTTATTGTGCAGTTACGTTGATACTATATTAAAATATATAATTTACATAAAAATTTGGTAATTATTGCTATAGTTTGTCCAATAAAAAAGGCGCTGTTAAAGCACCTTTTTGTTTGTTCAATAGTGTAGTCAAAATTACTCTTGCTGACTTCCTAGTCTTAATGCAGGATCACCTAATAAGTTCCAACCAATAATAACATCCCTATAATCACCTCGTTTTGCCAGTTGCTTTTTCGCTATTAACATGGCTTGCCCAATGGTTTGTTTGGGCTTGGCAAGTTCAGGCAAAATAAGTTCTGCCAGTGCTTTTTCAGAATTTACAGAGGTCAGCGCAGAGGCTCCAAAGACGGCAACCGCACCTTTATCATTGTTAAATAAGAATCGGTGAGCCATGGTATTGGCTTCAGGCTCAACGTAGTAACTATTCCAGCAACCCCATTGCATAACTACCGATGCAGAACTGCTGTTATTGATGTCAATAATATCATTAAATGTAAAAGAAGATGGGAAAGAAAACCAGTTTCTTGGTCCTGAATGCCCTAAGTAAGTGGTCAGGCGTGGATTTTGACTAAAATTATCTAAGATTTTTTGCTTAGTATCTGCTTCACTTAAATAATCATCGCGGTTGGCAGTAATAATATTCCATTGAGGCATTAAGTTATGCAAATCATTGCTGATTTGTGCATAGGAAAATTTATCATCTTGTTTATCCGCGATGAATTGACTGGTTAATGATGGTGTAGATTGATTAATGAAATTGATTTCTTTATCTATTAACAATTGTAATTCTGCAACTGTTCTTACGGGTAAGCGTCCAATTGCAATATCTGAAATGTTATCGTCGTTTAAATCTGTGTATAGGCTATCAGTAGGAGCATACCGAACGATATCATCAATTGGGCTGTAAATTGAGGGTATGTGACTAAAATGATTGCTTGATAAATAGCCTTTGTAATCATAGTTATCTGCACCAACTAGCAACACAAAGGAAAGTGCTTTGTTTTTGTTAATGTGTTGAATAAAATGTTTAATAGCTAATGGATCAGTAATTGACTGTGAAAATTGTTTATAGATGTCTTTAACATCAATAATCTCAACTTTTAAACCATTATTTGTATGCAAATCAGCTAATTGCTGCGCTGTTTCAATGAAGTCAGGGTGTGAAATTATAATATAGTCAACAGCTATCTGCTTTATGTTTTCTGCATCATTCCATGGAGTTAAAGAAGGACTGGCTAAGGCATTTTCAGTTGATAGCCAATAATGATCTGCTTGTGAGATTGCAGGAATGCTAACAGCGTAACCTAGCGGACTTGTTGAAACTTTGAGATTGGTTATGCGTTGGGGATTGCCTGAATCTAAAGAGTAAGCAATTAAATTATTATTATTGAACCCATCTATACGTAATGCCGGTAATGTGCCAACAGTATTCGAAATGCTATCTGTTACAGATAGATTCTCAAAACTAGAATTCATCATAGTGTCATTGTGTAATTTAGTGGCTTCGGCAAGTTGAAACTCTAATTTATTATCAATTGCCGTTAAATTTCGTGGATAAGTAATGGCTATATCTTCAACATGGATTAGATCATGAGTATATCCTGTTTCACCTGGTGTTGTTAATTGTATTGATAAGCTTCCGCTAGCTGCGTTACTATTATTTAGTTTAAATGATTTGATGTAATTATTTAACCCATCAAATACTAAATCAGAATAAGCTGAATCGTTAATTGATAATCTTATACAATGATCATTTGGTATGCCTGGAGAGATGTCTTCTTGGTTGGCACCACAACGATTAGGGTCTGTTGGGTAATTAGCTGGTGGTTCTTGGTAATCAATTCCGCCAGATACTTCAATCCGTAAGCCAATATCATGCGAACTAAGAGGTGATAATTCATCTAATGGAAACTCGATAGTCTTGTTGTTTATTGCAAAGGTTGCAATCTTATCTGCTCTCCAAGGGTCATTTGTAGGTGAGCTAAAATCATAAATTAAATTAGGGTTATAATGCTCAGTTTGCCAATACCATGACTCAATAACGCTGGATTGAGTTTGGTTATTAGCTTGGATATGTTTGAATTTATCGCCCTTAATACTGAGTTTGTACACGCGTGTGTTTGTGTACAATGAATCTTCAATATTACTGGCATAAAAGTCAAAACTTGTTGTGTTATCAAACGCAGTTTTATTTCCATTAATATAAAGGGGAATGTTTTCTCCATTTAAATTAATTGCAATATTTTGTGGGGTTGTATGAGTTAAGTTCATTCCAGCTTGCACTATATCAGCATACGTGATTCTCTGCATACCTTTTGTGCTTACTGCGATTTCTAGTGCATTTGTATTGCTTGCAGTAGGTGAAGATGTAGAATTTATTGATTGTTTAACTGTTGACCAATCTATTTTTGAATTTGTTATTTTGGCTCCAAATGAAGTGTTTATTTTGAAAGGGCCATGCCATGTCTTATGTCCTTTCGTGTTGATATCAGCTATCCAAATTGGTGAATCATTTTCAGAAACGATTTCTTTAGTGTAAGTTTTAACTGCATTACCCAGTAATGTACTATCTTGTGAAAAGAATGGAGCGGCAAGATTTTTACTTCCATATTGATTTTCTTGGTATATTTCAAAGCCAATATGATCAAACTCAATATCTGTTTGCCATTCAAGGTGAATTTTACCATTAGAACTTTGAGCTGAAACATAATTTAAACTGACAGGTAATAATGTCACATCTAATGTGCTAGGAGTGGACTCATCAGGGTTGTTGTCTCCATCAGCTCCATCAGAATCGGTTCCATTAGTTGAGTCATCACTTGTTGTGGCAGATTGTGGCGTCGTACCATCTACCGTTATTGTGTTAACATAAGAGTCGTAATTGTTGACGTTTAATGTCACACGAATTGATGCAGTTTCTGTTGAAAGTAAGGAAGAGCCTGCTCCAATGAGCTCTTGCGTTGCACTGCCATCAAATCCTGCATTGGCAGTAAAGGTAGCAGGACCTGAAGTTTTGGTGATTGATGTTACGGTATAATTTCCTACATTCGGAAAAACATTGAAAACGGCATCTAAATCTTCTAGTGCAGTAAGGTTTGATAAAGTAACATCTCCAAAATTTTCAAAATTAAAATCAATATCAACAATATAAGGTGATATACCCGCAGCTTGTCCAGCGCGTCTTGTCATGACTTTTGATGCTCCAATAATTGCACAATTGTAAGTCAACTCTGTTAATGAAATATACTGAGTAGAAGATGTAGGTACTGTATGATTTTGGTATTGAAC
>JALWML010000400.1 GCA_027083915.1 Lysobacterales bacterium
GTCATTTAGTCAAGTCCTTTTTTGTTAACGGGACAGTAGTGCTACAAGGTATACTTTCTTTGTATTTAAATATATCGGGATAAAGATGCTAATTAGTTTTTTTCATGCCCACAACTCGCACACAGTTTAGCTCTTACTGAACGTAATGGTAAACCACATTTTTTACAATCTTCTCCTAAATCTTTTAAACGGTGGTGATAGATTGTTTCAAAGTGAATATTTGGCATACCAGTTAATTCTTCAAATTTATGCATTGCCTCTAGTCTACAATTTAATCTGGCAGTAGTTTATTAACCTTGCAGTATAATACATCCCACTCAGTCGTCATGTGTTTGTTCACTCACGAGTTATTTTTGTGAAGTTATAGTTATTCTACATCAAGCAAAAATATCGAAGTGGTGAGCGAACACATGGCGACCTTTCTTTTGTATCTTAACAAGTTAGGGAAACCATATAGGCATTATCTCATCGTTACAGTTTGCAACTAATGAAATAATAACCATTGGTTACAAACTAAGCCTCGATATAATGCCTATATGATTTCCTGAGTAGGAGGTATTATGGTGCAAGGTTAATTAGTCACAATTATGGGTTTTGCGATAGTCTAAAATTGCCTGCATTACATTGTCAAAATAAGGCGTAATTTGACTCCATTCCTGTTCATCCAAAAAAGGCATCATACACTTGCAGCGATAACAGTATTTTTCTATCATTTTACTATTTATCAAAAACCACAATTATAACACGACCTTCAAAAGTGAGTTTTGATAGTTGGTCTAAAATTATATCTAAAGTTGCCTGTTGTTTTGTACCACCAGTGCCTGCTCCGATTAAGGGCATCGCAATGGATTTGTAATTATTCTCATTGGCTAGTTTTAGAGCATTTGTGACTGATTCACGGATGGATTTTTCAGATGAAATCCAAAACATGCTGATACCTGCTACATGGATTATTGCTTTGTAGGGTAGATTACCTGCACATGTGATTACTGCTTGTCCAAGAGGTATTGCTCCAAGTTTACCTAACTCTTTGAAAGGCTCTAAGCCAGCTTTCTTTTTTATTGCTCCAGATACGCCTTGCGGTATGAGTAACCACCAAGGAATAATGTTTCGGTTCCATGCGTTGACAATTACATCAACTTCTTGTGTTAAAAGGTCGCCTTTAACGGTTTTAATTTCCATAGATTTAATGGTGTCTGTTTTATAAAGTTATAAAATAGACACCTCGTTGGGATGTTTTGTTCAAAAGGAAAAACATTAATGCGGATTTATCACGCCTAGTACCCAGTCGGTTTGTTCCATATTGATTAAATTACCATCACGGTTGCCAGCTTTGTCGGTGAGTTTGGTTCCGCTGCCGTCGTTGAAGTTCCAGTAGCCAACTAGGTTTGCTTCGTTGCCGTTGAGTTCAATGTCTTTGTTGGCGTTTATTTCGGCGGTGGTTCGGGCGGTGCTCCATACGCGTAATTCATCAATTGTGCCGTTAAAATCAAAGGCCGATGGGACACCTTGGTAGAATGAGCCTATGGACATGTAAGCATCTGGCATAACAATTATGCCATCGCCAATGAGGTTTTGTGCGACTCCATCTATATAAATATCGACAAGGAGTGAATTTTCTACCACAAATGCTAGGTGATGCCATTGTCCTATGCTTATGGCTGTATCTGCATAGTTGTTCAATCCCCATGAGGGAAATCCTCCCGCTTTTAATACCAAGCGTTTGCCATCAATTGTTCCTAGGTTGATTAAGGCATCTGTATCACCTGATGAACTGTTTTGTTTAACCCACATTTCGATGGTTAAATTGCTATGAATGAGGTTGGCATTTTCGATGACCACAAATTCACTACCACCAAAGTTGAGGGCGTAGTCATTTTCGGGTTTGACGATAATCTGGGTATTGTCGCTTGAAACACCACCTTCATTGTCCATAATTTCTAAGGTCATATCATGCGTTCCAACAGGTAAATCTTGCGTTGTAATGGCTGAATCGGCAACTTGTGTGCCACTTGCATCGAACCATCGGTAGGCTACAATCACGCCGTCATTATCTGTTGAGTCAGTTGCCTTCAATAAGACCAAGTTGCTACCACTGTTATCACTATCTGTGACAACTTGATCAAGACCTGCGTTGGCAATTGGATTTTGGTTGGCTAAATTTGGATTTATACGAACGGTTAAATTGTCTGATGTGGATATTCCATCATCATCAGTAACGGTTAATTTTATTGCATGAATGCCAACTCCCATGACTTGATTGTTCAGTATTTCTGATCCACCTAAATATATACCATTTATTTCCCATAAATAATCCACAATTGTTCCATCATCACTTGATTGACTGCCATCTAATGTGACACGAACATAGCCTTTAGCGTCTGCTCTTAAATATTGATCAATGCCTCCTTGTGCAATAGGTGGTGATTTAATCCCTTTGGAGGCATATTGAGTGTTGCCATAGGCTCCAAGGTTAATGCGATTGCCGTTGCTTGGGGCTTCATTGACGTAATTGCTTACTGGATTGCCTGCATTTATTGAGGTGCTGGATTGTGCGTCATTTACCCAGCTTGTTGTTGATGCGTCCCAACGGCCTAATTCACTTTGTAGGTGAAGATCGGCATTTTCATCATTGGTAGTATTAAAATTTGTCCCTAATGTGATGCCTTGAAATAAAGGATCAACCGAAATACTACCAATGCCAGCTTCACAATTGTGGTAATTAGCCGTGTGGTTATTCCATAGGTTGTTATAAGTACAAACAGCACTGTGTCCGTTGGCAATGTCAATACCATAAACTTCGACTTCTTCTACTATGCCGTCATCATCTATGGTGTTGCTGATGATATTGTTTCGAATAATCGCGGTTAGACCTAAAACTTCATCCCATTCATCATTAAATCCAACATTGCCACCAAGTCTGATGGCACTACCGATATTGTTGACCAAAGTGTTGTTTTCAATGAGTGTGTTGGTGAAATTTTTCAAGTTGATTGCACCTGTTTCACGTTGGTTGACAAATGTGCCGATATTTCCGCATTGGTAAATGAGATTGTTGCGAATAATGGCATTTTTGGCTTGTACCGGGTCTTTTGCATCCAAAGCGATGGCAGCACCTGCAGTAAATCGAAACTCGTTGTTTTCAATAATCAAGTCATCTAGCACGCGCGCGGTTTGTCCGCTTGTTACTTCTATGGCAAAATTTGAGTTGCCATCTTTGTTTGGGTTACCTTGAATAAAATTGTTGCGCACAATGATGTGATTACCATCGTACCAACGAATGCCGGAGTTGGCAGCAATAGTAATATTGTTGTTTTCTGTCAAAGAGACTAGGGGATCTAAAAAGTAAGTTGCCGAATGACCTATTAACTCGGTTTTACTGTTTTCAAAAATAATATGATTGCCATTAAAAACAATAAAAGCATCCGAATTATTTTCAAACATAAAAACACCCGAAATCAGGATGTTACTGACCCGTTCACCTGAAAGTGTTGAGGCGATTCTAACACCATCGTAATTTCCTACTCCATCCGAGACTAAGACCTGACCATCGACAGGGTGAATGTAATGTTGGTTATGTTTATTGCCATCGACTTTAAAGTTACGCAAAGTGATGTTGTGTAAAGCTCCAGCATTGCGAATGATGGGATCAGCCATTAAATAATTGGCAGCTGCTCCTGTGCCTACGATTTGACCCCAATTGGCTTCATCTTTGAGTTTAATTGTTGTGTTAGTCATGCCTTCGCCTTCTAAAATGGTGTTGTCACCTTGAAGCTCTATTGGGTTGCTGATAGTAAAAATGCCAGCTCCAATATGAACCGTTCCACCGCCAGCATTAGCGATATCTAATAAAGCTTGATTGATTTGTATATCATCATCTACGCCATCACATTCATAATTTCCGCCACCGCCAGTTGTGGTGACATTGACTGTTATGGCACTTGCATTTCCACCGATGGTAAAGACCACTAAATCATCGCTGGATGTTGCACCATTGTTATCGGTCACCCTTAAGGTTAAAATGTTTTCTCCCAAAGTCGTTGGGGTAAAATCGAATGTGGCGTTATTTGATAAAACCACAGCACCTTGAGTCCACTGATAAGAAACAATTGTGCCATCGCTGTCAAATCCTGTGCCAGTAATAGTGATGGCTTGGTTGAATGGTGTGTATTTGACCAATCCCGCATCTGCCTTGGGAGCTTTATTTTCTGCACTTGATGATGGGGTGACATCAACTGTGGTGACATCACTTGCGAAGTTGCCATTGGTATCAGTTATGGTTAGGGTTAAGAGGTGTTGCCCAACAGTTGTTGGTGTGTAAAGAAATGAAGAACTTGTCGAGATAACAACTCCATCATCTTGCCATTGATAAAATATAACACCACCAGTAGTATCAACACCACTACCAACCATGGTAATTGTTTGGTTAACTTGGGTTGTTCGATCAATGCCTGCACTAACCAGCAAAGAGGACGTTGTTTCAAACCCATCTGAAAAAATTAGACTGGCAGAACTTGTGCTGATAAAGAAGATAAAACTAAGTAGTGTAAAACGATAAGGTTTAGGTTGTGGTTTTTCTCGGAAGCTGAACATTTTTTTCTCTTGAAATAAATTTGTAGCTCAAGTTTATTCTTAGCGCATAAATTAATATGTGATGTAACCCACATTTATAAAGACAAGAGAATTAGCTGTTAATTATCTGTTAATGATTTGAGTGACAACATAATGTGCGGCAGTAATGCCAAACACACTAACAACAGCGGCATCTGTTCCAAAGCCGTTGTTGCAATCAAGTTTTAGACTTGTTTGTTCATCTTGATTGCCTTTATCTTCAATGTCACACCACGGTAATTTGGGCATTTCGGGTGAGAAAACGCATTGCACGTGAAACTTTTTCTTCTTAAATCTGGGGAATCCATATTTATTGCGCAGTTCTTTGCGAAGTTTACATAATAGTCGATCATCGTAACTACGTCCCAAGTCACAGACTTGAATATCGGCAATATTGACTTTACCACCGGCACCACCAATGGTAATCATTGGAATGCCTTTTTCTTTGCATAAAGCTATCAGTAAACTTTTGTGTTTAATACTGTCAATGGCATCAATGACAAAATCATAGTTTGGCTCAAGCAGCTCTTCTGCTGTGGATTGTAAAAAGAAGGTGGTTTTTTTATGGACGATACAATCAGGATTGACACTTTTAATCCTATCACTCATGGCGGTGACTTTTTCTTGTCCAATGGTAGAACTTAGGGCATGAATTTGGCGGTTAATATTAGTCACACAAATATCATCAGCATCCACTAATGTAATTTCACCGACACCATTTCGTGCTAAAATTTCACACACCCAAGAGCCAACGCCGCCCACACCAACCACGCACACATGGGCTTTTGTGAGTTTTTCAAAGGCCTCTGCGCCATGTAATCGAGTAACGCCACCAAAGCGTTGTTTTGTACTATCTGTCATGGACGGGGATTTTAAAGAATTGTCGTGTAACTTGTAAAGCGTTGTTGCAGGAATCGATAAAATCAAGTTGTTTTAACTTGGAATATCGTTCAATAATCTTAATCAGATTAATCGGTGAATTTATTTCTCTGAAGTTAGGATAAAGGTTTTGGTCTGGTGCATCGGTTTCAAACATTATGGCATCCGATGGTATGTATTGAACAAGCTTGTGCAATTTGTGGGCTTTTGGGTGACAAATAGCTCCACCAAAGCTGAATTTTATGCCTTTATCAAGCAACCCTTTGGTTTGTTGGATGCTGCCGTTATAACTATGAATCATGGCATTGAAATAATCAGCTTGCTTTAAGGCAGTAAAAACGGCATCAACCGCACCGCGTGCGTGAAGGATTAAGGGTAAATCATATTTTTTTGCTAGTGCGATTTGTGCTTCAAAATAAAACAGTTGTGTGTCTTTATCTAACTCCTTTAAAAAAAAATCTAAACCACATTCCCCTACTGCACAGGAAGTATTTTTGGATAACCATACATCCAGTAAATCTATATCTTGTTGTGAATGTTGGTCAATAAAATAAGGATGCAAGCCATAACTTGCTTTGATGCAATTGTATTGTTTAGAAAGGTTTTTGAGTTTTTCAAACCTTGAACAAGTGACAGCTGGAACAATAAAATGTGTTATTCCTGCTTCTAAAGCTTGTACAATTAACTCACCTCGATTGTTATCAAACCGTATATCATCAAGGTGAATATGTGCATCAATCACATTTTTTGGAATTTTCTTCAGTGAATAATTTGATTATTTTGCCATTTTCGGAAATGACAGCATATTGTCCAAGGCGTTTCTTTTTATCCAAGGCTTTTTTTACGCTTTGTTTTAATGAATCTAAAACAATTTGAGATTCTTTAATTAATTTTTCTCTATTGTTCATGTGTAGTACCTTTTAGAATATTATTATATATAAATTGATTGAGTATAATTCTGTCACTATATGTTTGTGTAAAAATCACATCTTGAGATTGATTTGAATTATCCATACATATGGTTGTGTCACATAGTTTAGCATAATGATGCAGTAAATTATTCAAACTTCTTGGGTAACGCCGTAATATAGTATCAACAGGGATATTGTGACCACCATGTTTAACCCTTTCATAGACTCTCTTTTTTGAGAGTTCTACTGATAGCAAATATAGATAGATCAATTTAACTTCCCAACCATTTTGTTTTAATTTTTTAATTAATTTGAGATATGATTTACCTGATAAAGTTGTTTCAAAAGAAAAATTTTCTCTTGCTTTTATTGCCTTGTCTATTTCTCCTAAAAATAATTTGCTTGCTGCTAATAAATGTTTTTCTGGTGATAAAGGAGATAAGCCAGAAGCAATTAAATCTGCATTAATAAAGTTATCAAAACCTTCTACTTTTGGAAGGTAGTCTAAAGCAAATGTCGTTTTTCCTGCTCCATTAGGTCCTGCGATAATGATACATTTTGGTTTTGAGGGTAATGTCATAATAATGGCGTATGAAAAACCTTCTGATTCAAACTATGTACGGGCAGATAATGATCAACAATTAATAAAGCAAACAAAATCATTAAATACCAAATAGAAAACTTAAAGACTTTCCAAGGAAGCATGGGATCTGTTGATGTTCGCATTTGCCAAACTAATTGTAAGAAACGAGCTCCCAAAATAACAGCTCCAATTAAATAAACCCAACCACTCATACCGACTAAATAAGGAAAAACGCTTAAAAGAAATAATAAAATAGTATAAAAAACCATGTGTAACCAGGTATGTTGTATTCCATGAGTCACAGGTAACATAGGGATTTTGGCTTTAGCATAGTCTTCTACACGGTGGATTGCTAACGCCCAAAAATGTGGTGGTGTCCACAAATAGATAATACCAAATAATAATAGGGCATCACCTGTTAAGTTGCCTGTAATGGCTGTCCAACCCAGTACGGGAGGTGCTGCACCTGCTGCGCCGCCAATAACGATATTTTGTGGTGTAATGCGTTTGAGAAAAAAGGTGTAGATAAAGGCATAACCAATTAAAGACAAAAAGGTTAAAACAGCTGTTAAGGTGTTTATTTTAATGACAAGTACAGCCATGGCAATAGCACACAACGCAAAGGCAAAAACTATAACATTGGCATCGGATAAATCACCTTTGGGTAAAGGTCGATGTTGAGTACGTAGCATGATGGCATCAATTTTTTGATCAGCCCAGTGGTTAATGGCAGCTGCAGATGAGGCAGCAAAGCCTATGCCAAGAAGGCCATAAAACATCTTATCTAATGGAGGTAAGCCATTGTCAACTGACAATAACATGCCAACTAATGCTGTAAATACAATAAGCAATACCACCTTGGGTTTGGTTAACTCAAGGTATTGACTGAATTTAGAAGTTTTTTGGCTCATGTGTTTTTACGGGTTTTGTAGAGTAATGCAATCATTGTCAACAACAATAAGGCTGCCACACCATTATGAGCAACTGCTACGGGTAAGGGTAAGCCTAATGTCACATTAGAAATGCCTAATGCCACTTGAATAGTGAGTAGTGATAAAACAGTAATGCCCAGTGGCATCAATTCACGGTTTTTCATTAAGCGTAAAGAAAGCCAAATAAGATAAAGTGAAACAATAACAAAACCAATGCGGTGTGTCATTTGAATGGCTATTCGTGCAGGAGCATCGAGTACACCGAATTCATAATTTACCCCTAATCCTCGCCACATAACAAAAGCTTCAGAAAAGTCGGTGGGTGGAAGAGCCAAGCCATTACACAAAGGGAACCCAACACAAGATAATGCCGCATAATTAGAGCTTGTCCAGCCACCGAGCATAATTTGTAAAACCACAAGGATTAGACCAAAAACAACCATGGATTGTTTCACGTGCCCACCATAACGATAGGGATGAATATTTTGAGAGGTTGAAAGAGCTAGCCATGTCAGTAAAGATAAGGTCAACATACCTCCCATTAAATGACCCATCACTATAATCGGTTTTAGTTGAAGAGTCACCGTCCACATACCAAGAGCTGCCTGAAAGAGAATAGTCAAACTCAGTATAAATGGTAGAGTTAATGGCATTTCGTCTCTTTTTTTATACGCCCAAATAAATAAAGCCAAAACAATTAAGCCTAAGGTGCCTGCAAAATAACGGTGAACCATCTCTTTCCATGCCTTGTGTGCCTCCACTGCGCGTTCTGGAAAGGCTTGGTTGGCTTGGGCGACATCATCTGCGTGAGTTGGAACAGCAATTTGACCATAGCAACCTGGCCAATCAGGACAGCCAAGACCTGCATCTGATAGACGCACATAAGCACCAAGAATAATAACGCATAAGGCAAATAAAACACCAAACCATGCCAGTTTTGAATAATTTTTCATGAGGTATAAAAATAATGTATAATAGTTCTAAGAATAGTGATTTTACTTCATCGCTACTAATTTTTCTTTATCTAAATATGATTTAGGCTGTTTTTATGTGTGAATTATTTGCAATTTCCAGCTCCAAAGAAACAGAAATATCTTTTTCATTGGATGAATTCTCTAAACATGGTGGGTTAACTGACCATCATAAACATGGTTGGGGTGTTGCCTATTATCAAGAAAATGCCGTTAAGATTATAAAAGAAGCTCATCAAGCCAGTAACAGTCTTTGTTTAGATTTTATCAAGAACTATCGTTTGAAAAGTCAAATTATTATGTCGCATATTCGCTATGCTACTCAAGGACAGGTTAGTTATAGAAACACTCAACCATTTACACGAGAACTCGCAGGTCGTGAACATGTTTTTATTCACAATGGTGATTTAGGGGGCATTGTTGCTAACCCTAAATACCAATCACATCGCTTTTTGCCTTTAGGCGAAACCGATTCTGAGGCAGCTTTTTGTTATTTGATGACGCAGATGGCTGCTATTTGGGATGCTCCACAAGTGCCAACTTTTGAGCAACGTTTTCAAGTGTTTAATTATTTTGCTGTTGAAATGCAATCATTGGGTTTGGCTAATTTTATTTATTCAGATAGTGAGTATGTGTATGTTTTTAGTGATAAAAGAGAAGTAAAAGATAAAAATAACAGCAATAAGTTGGTGACATTGCCCGGTTTACATGTGTTGAAACGAAGTTGTCAGAACAAGTCGACTCAAGAAAAAATACAAGGATTGAACTTAACCCATGAAGCTTCAAAAAAAGTTGTGCTTATTTCAAGTGTTCCACTTAATGATGAAGACTGGGTACCGTTAACAACGGGTCAATCACTTGTTTTTAAAGCAGGAGAGGTGGTTTTTTCAGTAGGAGGTTAGCCATTGTTTTTTCGTGCACGTAATAATAACCCCAAATCCTTAATGACATCTCGTGGTTCAAAACCTTTTGCATAAGACATCATAAGAAATCCTTCAGGAGCGAGTAAATACAAGCCATTACCATCACCTAACGATTGAGATGAAAGTTTTGATAAAAGTTTGCCTAACTCATCTGTTGATGTATACGATTGTTGCTCAATTGAGGTGTATTGTTCAGGGATGGATAATGTGTCAGTTTGAGGGTGTAACACAAGTAATTTAACTTGTTTCATTTTATGACCCTTGGTTAAGCGAATTCGATAGAGCATATCGAGCATTTTCATGCATTCTTTATTGCAACTTCCTGTGTGTGCATAAACTACAGTCCAGTATTCTTCAAACGGTTTTAAACTTTCTTTATCAGTTATTTTTACAGGTGGTTTGATAAAGCTCCCAAAGTTTTTAAAGGACTCAGGGGAGTAATCAATTAATTTAGAGTTCATAACAATCGCAACAATTACTGGAGTGATAAAAAGTACGGCAAGTGCGATAAGTGTCAGTTTATTCTTGGTGTTTTGCTGCATTGATTTTGCTTTGAAATAAATAAGTTGCAAAGTTTATCATAGTTAAGAATGGCTTTTCTTATTTGTAAAGATTTTAGGCAAGAAAAAAGGCTACCGTGTGTGGAAGTAGCCTTTTAATACAGTCATATTTCAAATGAAACTAATAGGGAATGGGGGGTTCCACTTGAAGCTATTACAACTGCGTTCATTATAAATTTTCACTTGCCAGAGAATTGTGACTCACGTCACAAAAAGCCAAAACATAAAAAAATGTTATAAACTTTTTAACACGTCGCACTAGTCATGCAAGGTCTCTATTATAATTTTCAATTATTGTTTTAAAATAAATCGTCCTCTGTTTCTATATCAAGTTCAATAGCTTGTGCTTCGGTGCTTTCCTCTTCGGGTAGGTGACCAACAAGGAAGTACTCTAACATGGTATTGCTAGATCCCGGAGCTGCTAATTTACCTGTGGTTGGGTTTATCTGTGCAGCAATCACTCCAGGAGGGACAGGGCGTTGGTATTCGGGAACACCATCAAGTGCAACCCGCATAAAATCTACCCAAATAGGCAAGGCGGCGCGCCCACCTGTTTCATAGCGCCCCATTTCTTCTGGTGTATCAAAGCCAACCCATGCATGGGTGACGATATTGCGTTGGTAACCGTTAAACCATGCATCGCGTTGATCATTTGTTGTCCCTGTTTTACCGGCTAAATCATGTCGTTTGAGTGCCATGGCCTTGTATCCTGTACCCCGTTTGATAACATCTTTCATAAAAGACTCAATAATAAACTGATTTGCTGCGCTAATAACACGAGGAGGATAAATGACTTGGTTTTCATTTTTGTCGGTTGTGGTGTCTTGTTCACCTTCTTGCTTATTATCTTCGATTTCAATTTGAGCCTTTGTTTCAACTTCCACTTCTTCTTGGCAGTCGTCACATAAAACAACCTCAGGTTGTTGGAAAAGAACCTCACCATTTTGGTTGGCGATTTTTTCTATTAAATAGGGTTTGACAAGGTATCCACCATTTGCAAAAACAGAAAATGCCCGTGACATTTCAAGAGGTGTGATATTTGGTGTTCCTAGCGAGATGGATAAATTGCGAGGAATATCTTCTGGATTAAATCCAAACTTCAACATATGATTTCTACCCTTATCAATGCCAATTCGTTCTAGCACACGAATAGAGACGAGATTTTTGGAATGAACAATACCTTCACGCAAGCGAGTTGGGCCAAGAAATTTCATGTTGTAATTTTGTGGGCGCCAAGTATCTTCGAGTTTTTTATCGTCAAAAACAATGGGTGCATCATTGATTAAGGTTGAGGCAGTTAATCCTGCATCAATTGCAGCAGAATAGAGCAAGGGCTTAAAGCCAGAACCAGGTTGTCTTTTGGCTTGAGTTACGCGATTAAATTTACTTAAGTTAAAAGCAAATCCACCAATTAAAGCATTGATGTCGCCATTATTAGGGTTTAAGGAAATCAAAGCTCCTTGAACTCGAGGGACTTGGGCTAACACAAATTCTCCTGAGTCATCACGCTTAACCATAATGACATCTCCTGATTTACTGATGTCACCCATGGTTTTTGGCTTGCTACCTACTTTGTCATTACTGATATAGGGAGCTGCCCACTTTGATGTTTCAAACTTGATAACAGCGTCTTGTCCATCAAGAAGCCGAACTATCATGGATTCCTTTTCCACCGAAGTCACCAAGGCGACCTGTAAACCAGCCATGGTTGAAATGCTTTTAATTGATTCTAAGGCTTCATTAATTGAATTTTCTGTGCTCGTTTCTGTGCTTGTATCTAATTCGAAGTGTTTTATAGGTCCACGGTAGCCATGTCGTTTGTCATAGGCTTGTAATCCTTTTTGTACCGCAATTTCGGCTGTTTGTTGTAGTTTGGAGTCAATTGTTGTGGTCACAACATAACCATCGGAGTAAATGCTATCACCGTATTTTTCTAACATTTCTGCACGCACCATTTCAGCAATCCACGGAGCATTAAGTTCGATTGCGGGTTCATGTTTGCGTGCGGTGTCAACTTCAGCTACCGCTTGATCATGTTCTTTTTGGGTAATATAGCCTAATTCCAGCATTCTTCTTAGAATATAGTTTCGACGTTTAAGAGCACGTTCTGGATTGGTAATTGGATTAATGGTTGATGGTGCTTTAGGTGGAGCTGCCAACATGGCACATTCTGCAAGAGTTAACTCATTGAGTTTTTTACCATAATACATGTCTGCTGCTGCAACAATGCCATAAGAACGATGACCTAAGAAATTTTTATTTAAATATAGCTCTAATATTTCATCTTTGCTGATGGTTTGTTCCAACTTAATGGCAAGAAATATTTCTTTAAGTTTTCGTGTATAGGTTTGTTTTAAGGTTAAAAAGACATTTCTGGTTAACTGCATGGTGATGGTTGAACCACCTGTTTTTTTATGTCCGGTGGTAACAAGTTCCCATACGGCTCGAAACAATCCTTTTGGGTCAACACCATAATGGTTGTAAAAGTTAGCGTCTTCGCCAGCAATGTAAGCGTGAATTAAATTTTTTGGTACATCTTTTATGGCAGCAGGAGAGCGGCGTTTTGAACCAAAAACACGGATTAATTTGCCGTCTTTGGAATAAACCCTTAATGGTACTTGTAATTTGTATTCACGGATAGACTCAACTGATGGCAAGTCCTTTTCCATAATTTTGTAGGTTATATACAGAGTCGCAATGCCTAAGATGGCAAAAAACAAACCCAATTTTGTAAAAAACCACAAGATTTTAAACAGTTTTTTCATAGAGTTAATGCGTGATGTGTTCGTAAAAGTTTAATTGTATAGAAGTTAAGCGAAAATAGGAGATTTAAATGCTAAGTTTTACAAATATTTTAATTCATTCTCAAGTTTTGAGAATAGTGCTCTCTAAACTACAACTATTCCAACAGTTAAGAGGCATAATATGTTCATTACAAAAAATAAAATTACCGTTAGTTTAGTTGTTTTTGCATTAATAATCAGTCTGGGTTTTATCGCACCGATGACGTTGTCGATTATTATTGCTAGTGTGGCAACCGTTTTACTTATCAGTCATGTAAGGCAAAATTATGAAATTGATTACAAGTATGCCGTTAGTTTTATGACTCAGTTAATTGGTTTAATTTTAGTTGTTGCCAGTTTTGTTTCATTATTTGCTCTAATTTCTAATTTAATAGCTTTTTAATTTCATCTTCAAGTTCATTAACAAGTTGGAAATAATGTTCACCTGTTCCTGGACCTGAAAAGCCGGTATTAATTTTGACCACATCGTGGTTTCTATCCAAGAATAAAGTGGTGGGATATGACTTAACTTTATATTATAAAACACCACGCCATTTTCCAATAATGCCATGAGAATCAGTAACGTTAATTTCAGATTGGTTACATG
>JALWML010000401.1:0-1506 GCA_027083915.1 Lysobacterales bacterium
CTAGTTGCATTTACTGAGTTATCTTTTAGAGCTTTAATGTATTTATTTACTTCTATACTCACGGTATTAATAAGAGGGGTTGTTTGCAAGAGTTTAAGTTTGTTTTCCTCGATATTATGATTGAGATAATTATTTTCATAGTTGTAGTTTATAATTCCTAAACTACTTTTTATTAATGCATTAGATTTTTTATCTTTGGCTTTTGTAATGGCTTTAATCAAATGATAATAAAAATATGTTTCAGCTTTGACGTATATTCTATCTAGGTCATCTTTTTCTGGGTTGATATCTTTGTTGTTTCCGACATATCTTTGTGCTTTATATCTAAGATGAATGTCATCTTCAATATGTTCATCATCAATTGCATTATAAAGAGTTCTGTGCACTTGATCCTTATGCTTTAATATAGCCTGACTTGTATTCTTAAGAGGAGATTTAGGTACGATGTTAGTGTTAGTTTTAAAAATATTTTGATGTGCTTTATCAATAGCCTCCTTTAACTCAGAAACATTTAGTGGTTTTTTAACCTGAATCAAGTGTTTATGTTTTATTAATTTTTCTTCATTAATATATATACCAATAATATAATGCTGAAGTAATTCTGCCTTATTTATTATTTCACTATCATATTCTCTATCCAAATCAATGATGTAGATATGAATATTTTTGTTGGAAAGAGCAAGTTTGGCATTTTGACAAAGATTAGAATTTATAAAGTAAGCTAGAGTGTTTTCAGTTAGCTCATCAAGATTGCTTAATACAATATTAGCTTTATTACTTTTTTTAATTGGTTTTAACAAATTATTTATTATTTATATGGGTTAATATAATCATAAATGATAGATTAAATTGTATCTAGCAATAATATAGTAAATCTATAAAAATGTAATAATTGAAAAATAGTAACTTAGGCATCGCCATAACGTAA
This sequence comes from Lysobacterales bacterium, assembly GCA_027083915.1. GTDB lineage: Bacteria > Pseudomonadota > Gammaproteobacteria > Xanthomonadales > Marinicellaceae > NORP309. Next base: position 929 of record JALWML010000401.1, read on the forward strand.
ATACAGTGCCCAAATAAGGTTTATCATTTCTGGTTGATTAAAGAATGGAACTCCTTTTATAACCAAAACAAAAACTTCTTTATTGATATTTAATGGCCAAAAACCTAGGCAACTATTGCCAGATGCATCAACAATTGACCAAGCTTGAGAGTTTAATCCTAGTTTTTTGTTAATATTTTGAGCCCTTCTTTTGTGCATTATAGCGATATCTGCAGAGAGTACTGATAGTTCTTCTTGCATCTCAACAGGGAAGCCATTATTGGCAATACATAAGCCCTGAGAGTCACATAATAGTACTTTTTCTTGGTTTGAAAAGTTACTAATAATGTCATACAGTATATCTTCAAAATTACCGTCAGGCGCTTTGGTTTCTTTGTCAATAACTTGGATTAAGTGATGCTGCTTGCATTGTTCGATTTTGTATTTCAGGTTCTCGGAATCTGTTGTATTGAATATTTCTTCTAGATTTGTCAAATCGAGTTTTGGTGATTTGTCAGAAGAGAATAAGTTTTGCAGAACTTTCTTTTGCCAGTTTTGACTGTTATTTTGAGTCAAAAAATAGGATCCTGCTGGAGTTG
>JALWML010000401.1:1516-3386 GCA_027083915.1 Lysobacterales bacterium
ATGTTTTAAATTGAAATTTTGGGATCTAGAGTGTAAAGCAGTGTTTCAACCATAAGTGATATGTCCTTTTTTGAACGTGCGTCAATTTCATAAATAGGAACGACGGGCAATCCTCCCTTAAGAACCTTTTGGTATTCTTCCAAGTCATATTGTTTATTGACATCTTGTTTGGTTATTCCAACAACCACACTTGTTTTGTCTATAAAGTTTTTAAAACTTGAAAGGAAAAACTTTAAGTTCTTAATAGCATCCGAATCACTTCCATCTATGAGAAGTAATAAACCTATGCCTCCATTAGTCAAGATTTCCCACATAAAGTCAAATCGTTTTTGTCCAGGTGTACCATATAAGTGAATACGTGTGTCATCTTGTAAAATAATAGCGCCATAATCTAATGCCACAGTCGTTGTGTCTTTTAACTCTTTGGTTTCATCAGAGGCAGATTCTTCAGTTCTAACAGTTGGGATGTCACTAATAGACGTGATGGCGGTAGTTTTACCAGCGCCAACAGGTCCAGAAAATATAATTTTGTGGTTGCTTTTCATCTTTTTTAAATTTTTTAATGGTTAAATATATGAGATAAAATTTTAGAGAAAACAGACTTTCTTTTATCTGTATTAATTTTTTTATCGTTGTTGATGATATTATTGATTTTTGCACTGTCTATTGCAAGCATCGCGTTATATAAGGTGAAAATATATCGCTGAGGTATATGTAAAGCAGAAGCAGTATCAAGTAAAGACATACGGTGGGTAGACCATGTAGCTGTAATCTGAATAGCGTACCTAAAAATTAGCAAGCGTGAAAAATTAGGCCAAGTATTCATCTCGACTGTTTGGGTTAGGCTTGTACCCAAAGGAATTCTTCCTTTGCTTGCTTTAATAGCAGCTTGCCAAATTAGACCTTTAGAATCTTGACAAGTAGGGTTGGCTTCGCGTACCTTTGCTGACAATGAAGTCAAGATAGATTTGGTTTCTATAAAGAGAGGGCTTGACTTAAAATATCTCATCTTAGCTTGACTAAAATTATGAAGAATTTCTTTTGATTTATAATCAAATAATAAATTACCAAATAATGTTTTAATTAATATATCAGATTTATGGCTTTCGCCCATTTTTACTGCTTTAGCTAGGTGGTGGTATAAATATTTTTTTGGTTTATGATAAATCTTTTGGAGTTCTTCTGGATTATCAGGGTTTATGTCTTTTTTAGCCCCAACATGTTTATAAGCCATGTATTGGTTGAGTGGGTTTAATTCAGTAGTCTCTTTTAAAGCTAAATTTAGATGATTGTTATCATTGTTTTTTGTTGTGTTGCTTTTGTTATCTACAGGAGAATGTTTTGCCCTGATTTTATTCTTCTTCGGTCTGTCAATAACATACTTTTCATTATCATCTGAATAATTAACTTGTTGTAATTTAGATTTATTTATTTCTTGAATGCGTGCAAAAATAAAATGTATCTGTTGTTTCAAGTACTTTATCTGCACAGGTTTAGCAACATTATAAGTGTTTTCTTCAAGAATTGGGTTGTTCATAGGATTGTGAAGAAAAATAACAAAATGATTATTAACTTTTAAATTGGAAATGATTCGTTGATCAAATTTTCTATCTGAATCAATAATGAAGACATTTGCTTCTTGTTTTGATAATTCTGCTTTCTCACAGAGGTTACTCTTAAAGAAAAACTTCAGAGTACTTTGTATAGTGTCATCAAGATTGTGTAAATCTATTTGTAATTTGGTCTTTTGCTGAGTATTCATTCAATTTTATCAATTATTTGCTCTGTTAATATTTTTCCAATCAAACCAAAGCTGAGTAGAGATTGATTTAATTCTGGGATAACATCAGTTTTATCAATTTGTGTGACT
>JALWML010000402.1 GCA_027083915.1 Lysobacterales bacterium
AATCAATGCCACTTTACCAGCATCACGAAGCGTTACAGAGAAAATGTTTTTGATGTTAATCTTATTCATTTTCTTCTTAGGGCGATCCTCAGGCTTAACAAGAACTTTCCAAGAATCTTTCATCTCTTTCATACCCCATTCTGGAGGCATTGGTGGCTCATGCTGTAAGAAACGTGCCATCAAATCAACTTCATCTTTAGTTAAATCACCAGATGTACCCCAATTAGGCATACCAGCTGGAGAACCATAAGTAATCATGGTCTTAAGATAATCCGTACCTTTTTTACGAGTAATATCAGTAGTTAATGGCTTACCTGTTGCGCCTTTTCTTAAAACACCATGACAACCTGCACAACGTTCAAAGAAAATCTTTGTGGCTTTTTTACCTTCCGCAACAGTCATTTTTGGACCATCTGTCGATACATAAACTTTTGCATCATCTGGATTGATTCCTGAAGGAGCGCCTTCATAACCTTGCTCATTCTTACCTGGATGGTCAGATTTTGCACCTGTTGGCACAGCTGCCACATGACCTTTCTTAACAGCCTCTACATCAGCTGCACTGACTTGAAAACCTTTATTACCCCATGAGTTCATTACATAAGTTAATATGTCTGCAACATCTGCATCTTTGAGGTAAGAAAAATTAGGCATAACAGCATTATAGGTTTTACCGTTAACGGTTACAGGTCCTGTTAGACCACCAATAACTGTTTTAATGGCTCTGTTTTTATCCTTAACCAAATAGTCAGAACCCGCCAAAGGAGGAAATACACCAGGCATTCCCAAACCCGTTGTTTGGTGGCAAGCTGCACAGTTAGTATTGAACAATACCTTACCTGATTTAACTTGTGCTGCTAAGTTTCCACTTAACATTTCTGCCTTATGCGCAGCTGTTGAATCAACGGCTTGAACATTCAAACCCGCCAACAAGCCTGCAACTAATAAGGACTTTTTAATAATTTTCATTTTTACTCTCCAAATATTGGTATTTACATATCGATAGTCACAATTGACCTAATTTGCAGATATTTTAACCTTCTGAAACTGACTCAGCATTGACTTAAATCAACTCTGAGATTTCTCTTTACGATATTTCTAGTAATGCAAGATACTAATTAAAACTCAACCGTATAAGATAATGAAGCATTACGAGAAGGCTTTGACAAGGCATCAATGAGAACCTCATCCTCGGCAAAATTGCGCACTTGTTGCCAGTCCCAATACTCTTTATCGGTTAAATTAAAAACACCTAATCTTATGCGTTGTTTCTGTGAAAGTTTATAATCAACAAACAAATCAAAAACACTATAACCAGCCGGTACAAACAAATGACTTCGCTCCTGAGCTACGCGATCTTGTTTAGCAACAAAAGTAGAATAGAGATTAACATTCCATAAATTATTAGCCGAATGCCACTGAAGGTTATTCACTAACTTAGCTGGGGAAATTGAATTCAATGGTTCATCACTGGTTCGATTAACACCATGCGTTAATCCCAAAGATGTGTAGGTACTAAAAGAATCATTTATTTGCCACTGATGACTGACCTCAATACCTGAAATTTCAGCCTCGTCTATATTTCGTGATTGAAACAATAATATGCCAGTAGTTGGATCAACACCAATTCGTGCTTTGGTTTCAATAAAATCATTATAGCGAGTGAGAAAAGCAGTCACATTAAATTGCTGAGACTCACCAAAATAACGAAAACCTACTTCAAAGCCATTAGATGTTTCCGATTTTAAATCAGGGTTAGCAATCGCTCTCAGACGAAAAATAGGAATATTCAACCCAATATTGACATCTTCAAAAGGCGGTGCTCTAAATCCACGAACATATTGTACATAAATATTCGACTGCTCATTCATTTCATACATAACACCTAATTTTGGTGAAAAATCAGACTCGTTAACTGACACAATCTCAGTATCCGCTCCATTAGCATCAAAGACACTATCGCGCGTTGGTGTTAAATCGTAATAATCAAAACGTAAAGCCGGAATAATCGTCCAAGCACTGTCTTCAATCTTAATCTCATCCAAGATAAAAACACCCAACTCATCCACTTGCGAATTAGGGAAATCACGGCGTGGGAAAACTTCACCCAAAATAACGGGTAAAGTAACATTTGTCGAAAGGTTGGTTTCAGAACCATCACGTAGCTCCTCAATATCGGCAACTTTATACTCCACACCATAAACTACATTATGCGTCGCATGAGCACTGCTATACTGTTTATTCAGATTCAATTCAATACCATAATTGCTTTGGTCAAATTCAAAATGACGAAATTGAGCCAGTGGCGTGCCACGGCGAGAACTTCTTTTCTCAAAACTGTCTTGTTCGAAACTGGTTTTTGCATAATAAGTACGCACCACTCCATCATCAAACAAAGCATTATCAATGACAAAATCATAATCTAAAGTGGCTTTAAAATTGTCACTGGTGTCATCCGCAAATAATTCAGTCGTACGAGCAAAACGACCCTGCCCTATAAAAGAATTAATCTGTGTTTGGTTATCGCGTTGTGTCGCTGACAAACCAAAGCTTAAATTATTACTGCTCGATGTATTCACAACAAATTTAGCGAATAAAGTATCCTCATCCCAATCGCCAAAATCACGCGTTAAATTGCTAGCATCATGATTCATCAACGCTTTACCATCTCGATGAGTCAAAGAAACAACCGCACCAAGATTATCGCCATTCCACGCACTCAATCCCGAAATAACACGTCCATGGGTTTTGCCATCGTAACCCAATCGAATCTTTGAATACCGTTCATCATCGCTTAAACGGGTTAAATCTTCAGGATTCCAGGTATAAATTGACACAATCCCACCTATGGCATCACTGCCGTATAAAGTGGAGGCTGGACCATTTAAGATTTCAATGGATTTAATTAAATCCGTCTCAGGAAACTGCGCTGTTGCATTGGCATAAGAACCAATAGAAAACTGTTTGGCATTAGTGATACCATCAACCTCAACTGCCACACGGTTATTACCAATACCTCGAATATTAATACCTGCATCACCAAAACGCGTACCCGCATTCTCCATATTGATAGTACTTTCATAGCGCAAAGCATCACCGATATTCTCGCTATTAGTGGATGAAATATCATCAGCCGTAATAACACTCACCGCCCCAAGGACTTCAGCAATAGGTCGTAACTGCTTATTAGCAACCGCCACAACCGTGGTAGAATCCAATTCCACTTTTGCATCATCAGCAAAAGCAGTTGTACCAATAATTGACGACAAAGCCAAAAACAAAGAAACTCTTTTCATGGTAAATATCCACATCATTAAAAATGCATGCAGTTTAATTAAATGAGAACCTTTATCACTTGACGTGAATCAACTATTTGAAAATGAA
>JALWML010000403.1 GCA_027083915.1 Lysobacterales bacterium
TCGATTGTGCTTGCTGAATTTAACTCATCCCACTTTGCTTTAATGGCATCAACATCAGCTTTACTAGAAGCGCTTGGGTTGTGAATAAGTTTCTCCATGGCTTCACATAAATCTAAAGCCTTTTTATTGGTTATTTCTTTAATATCACCATCATTTTCCAGCTTCGCTTGAATGGCTTTAAGGATGGATTTATCTTTGTTTTTAACCAGTTTCAAGACTCTTTTGAGTGTCGCTGGCTTATCAATTTTAGCGACAATAACTTGACGCAACTCTCTGTCGGTCTCATTAATAAGTAAATCACCCAACAAGCCCTGTTTGCTTATTTTGTTAATGCAAAAAGCACGAATTTCTTTATTTTTAGAATTTAATGCTGCCAATTCAATACTTCGCGCATCATCAATGGTTTTAATGATATCAAGTTGAGCATCGTCTTGTTTTTTGGCAAACCAGTCTTGTAACATTTTAAAGGCTGCATTTTTAACTAATTTACTTTTATCCTTACCTGCTATTTTAGCGATTAGTTGATAGTCTCTTAGGCGTTTTAAAGCTGCTGTTCGGACCTTTTCTGATGAATCATTTTGCGCAATCGCTGCCAGTTGCGAAATTAAATCCTCTGATGATTCGGTTGCAACAGCTGTTGCTCGGATGGATTCATCATTGTTTTTCCAGTTGGGTTTTTTAAATAGGTTAAAGAGACTCATGCGACTTTCCTCATAAAATTATTGTAAATGAACGTTAATTGTTCCTCCGCATCGCTTATTGTAAAAAGCTCGCGGGCGATAGTTTTTTGGTTAGCAGTTTTTAAAAACCAACCAATATGTGATCTTGCAATCATCATGCCTTTGTATTGACCATAAAATTCGTGTAAATTTTCCACATGTTTAACCATGGTTTGTATAATTTCTTTATCTGATGGACGGGGCAAAAGTTCCCCTGTTTTTAAATAATGCAATACTTCTCGAAAAATCCACGGATTACCTTGGGCTGCACGCCCTATCATAATGCCGTCACAACCCGTTTGTTCAAAGACATACAGTGCTTTTTGCGGTGAATCAATATCGCCATTGGCAATTACCGGAATATCAATATTTTGTTTAACTAAGGCAATGTGTTTATAGTCGGCAACACCTTTGTATTTTTGTACACGTGTACGACCATGGACAAATAAGGCTTGCACACCACAATCTTGCGCAATTTGGGCAATCTTTATGGCATTGATACTGTTATCATCAATACCCAAACGAATCTTTAAGGTCACAGGGCAATCAACAGCTTGTACCGTTGCCTGCAAAATATCTTTCACTAATTCAGGATAAGCAAGCAAAGCAGAACCACAGGATTTTTTAGTGACCTTTTTAGCTGGACACCCCATATTGATATCAATAATTTGTGATCCATTTTGTACATTAAATTGAGCAGCTATGGCTAATTTTTCAGGATCTGAACCTGCTAACTGGGTGACAATTGGCCCTGGTTCACCTTCATGATTTAACCGAAAACGACTCTTGGCAGATTTTAATAACGATAAATCACATGCTAACATTTCCGAAACCAAGTAACCAGCACCCAATTTGCGGCAAAGTTGCCGAAAAGGTCTATCCGTGACACCACTCATCGGTGCCAAAGCAATAGAATTTGGCATGGTATAAGAACCGATTTTTAATGTTGGTAAATTCACTTGATGTGTAAGCTTTTAAAACTGATGAATTATACATGAGATTAAAGTGGTTTTGATAGGCAAAGCCAATCAAAACCCATGACTTATCAAAAATTGATTAACTCTTTACTTTTTTTCGACTTCCAAGCGATAAGCTGAATGACAAGCAACACAGTTTTGCATTAATTGTGACAATTGCTCTAAAGTATAATTACCATCTTCTAATGATTCTGCATCTAAAGCCAATTGATCAAATTTTGTATGGGTATCAAATCCTAACTTTTTAAAAGCTAAGGGTAATTTACCCATTAATGAACCAGGCACTTCCTCTTGAGCAGCACGCCCTACTTTTTTCGCAGCTATTGCTGCATTTTCTAAATCATCAGCTGCTACATGAGTGATAATTTGTTGGGTTGCAGCTAAAAACCCTCGCATTTCTTCAAGTATCAAGTGCCTTTCAGAATCGGTTAAGTGAATTGTCGTTCTGCCATCCACACTGGTTGTGGTACTGCCCTGAATAATAAATTTATAGCCACCAAAAGCAATAATTGCTAATAGAATTATGATAATACTTAGTGATAATTTGTTCATTTTTTCCTCTTGTTATGTTCGTAAACCAATGCCTTTTTTAAGCATATATAGGCATATTATAGTTAACACAACAACAAATGAAAGGATTACCGCATAAGCAGAGTGAATATTCACATCGCTGACTCCTAGAAAGCCATATCTAAAAGCATTAACCATATACAAAACTGGATTGAACTTAGAAACAGACTGCCAAAAAGGAGGTAATAATGAGATAGAATAAAACACACCTCCCAAGTAAGTTAATGGCGTTAAGATAAATGCTGGTATAATGGCAATATCATCAAATTTAGTTGCGTAACATGCATTAATAAATCCTCCTAATGCAAAAACCACAGAAGTTAGAACGACAGTAGAGATGACAATCCATATGTTATAAACATGAATTTCAGTGAAAAACAAGGCAATAACGGTCACAATACTACCAACCATTAATCCACGAGCTAAAGCGCCTAGTACATGCCCAAACAATATCACCCAATTCGGCATTGGCGATACCAACATTTCTTCAATGTGTTTGCTAAATTTTGCTCCAAAAAATGAGGACACAATATTGCCATAAGAATTGGTAATCACCGACATCATCACTAAACCTGGCACAATAAATGACATGTAGTCAAAACCACCCATTTGCCCTATTCTTTTGCCAATCAAATTACCAAATATGACGAAATATAATGTCATGGTTATAGCTGGTGGCAAAATTGTTTGTGACCAAATACGTAAAATTCGCACAATTTCTTTACGAGCTAGAGTAAATAATGCCGTTAACGTTTTATTGTTCATGCGGTCTTCTCCTTGTTATCATCTTTCTGTGTCATTTTGAAAAACAACTCTTCTAAGCGATTGACTTTATTGCGCATGGATAATACCTTATAACCTAGTGTATCAATTTTTTTAAACACATCATTTAAAGCTTCTGATTTTTTGACATCCAATTGAATTGAATGGTCATCGGTAATTTCTGCATTCAGTACATGCAATAACTCTTCTGTGGGTTGTTTATCTAAATCAAAGATAAAAGTCTCAATATCTAAGGTCGTTAATAATTGTTTAATCGTAGTATTTTGAATAATTTCACCGTGATTGATAATGGCGATATTTTTACATAACTGTTCAGCCTCTTCCAAATAATGGGT
>JALWML010000404.1 GCA_027083915.1 Lysobacterales bacterium
GAATTATTGGATGATGATGCACAAAGGCGTTTGTTAACTAATCCTCTTAGAATTTTAGACTCTAAAAACCCTAAAATGAAGACCATTATCGATAATGCCCCAATATTGAGTGATTATTTAGATGATGAGTCCAAAGAACATTTTGAACAGCTTAAGTCTATCCTCGATGCATGCAAAATAAGCTATACCATCAACCCTAAATTAGTTCGAGGCTTGGATTACTATTCAAAGACAGTGTTTGAATGGATAACGACCGATCTTGGTTCACAAGGGACAATCTGTGGAGGAGGTCGCTACGACAGCTTGGTTGAACTTCAAGGAGGCAAGCCAACTCCAGCTGTTGGATTTGCCATGGGTGTTGACCGTATTGTAGAGATTGTAAAAGATTTAAAGCTATGGCAACCAAATAACAGGTTGAAAACATATTTGATTGTAGATAAAAATGTTGAAATGGCGACAGCGTATCAATTGTCAGAAAAAATACATCAAGCTCTTCCACAACTTAAGTTGTTTATGAATCAAAATCCAAGCAGTTTTAAAGCACAATTTAAAAAAGCTGACAAAATGGATGCGCAGTTTGCTATTATCCTTGGTGAAGAAGAAGCAAATACGGGCGCGATTACGCTAAAATCGTTACGGAGCAAAGAAATTGGTCAGCAGAGTTTTGAATTTGCAGATTTTGTAGACTACATAAATCAACAGTATTAATGAGGTTATTATGGATTTAGCATTGAAACAAAGATTAGTTGGCGCATCAGTTTTGATTGCACTTGCAGTCATATTTTTACCCTTGTTATTTGACGGTTCAACTCAAGAAGGAAACCAAAGTATAACAATTGAAATCCCACAAGAACCACAAGAGTTAACTCAAAAAGTCATCTCAATTGATGGTAATACCTCCAAAGAAGTAGAAGAAGTCAAAAAAGAAGTGATTGCTGATAACCCTCCAATTAAGAAACAAGAAACCATTGTTGAAATAGTGGATAATTCTGAACCTAAAAAACCAGTGGTCATTAAAAAAGAAACACCAATACAGGAAAAACAAAAAAAAGAAGATAAAAAAATAGTCAAAGCACCAAAAGAAAAACCTCAAACAACAAAACCCAAAAAGGCTATCCAGCCAGTTATCAGTAATAGCTCAGAGCAAAAAGATGTCAGTTATCGAATAAAATTGGGCGTTTTTTCAGAGGTTAAAAATGCACAAAAAATTAGAGCAAAACTTATCCATAATGGCATCGATGCGATAGTGGAAAAAGATGCAGCATCAGGTTTATATAAAGTCTATTCTAAGCAATATATTAATCTAGCTCGCACAAAAGAATTAAATAAAAAAATTCAGAATCTTAAACTGAAATTGGGTAAAACAAGCATAGAAACACTAAACCAAAGTGCCAGTGATGATGCTCAGATGTTGTTGGATACAGGATGGATAGTACAAATAGGTTTATTTTCTAGTCAGGAAAACTCACTAAAATTACGTGATAAAATCCGCAAAAAAGGTTTTGTCAGTTTTGTTGATTCCATAACCAATTCATCTAATAAAAAAATGTATCGAGTTAGAGTTGGTCCATTTGCTACGCGAGATGAAGCATTGTCAGAACAACAAAAAGTCAAAAAGAGTATGAACCTGAAAGGCATTGTCAAACCTCATGAAAAACAGAAAGTTGTGATATAAGGAGTAATTATGAATTGGCTTGATTATGTTTTTTTAGCAATCTTAGGACTTTCTATCATTATCAGTTTATTTCGTGGATTAACGCGTGAAGTGTTCTCATTAGTGATTTGGGCAGGGGCATTTTGGATTGCCTATCATTTTGTTGATATAGGAGCCAATGCGTTAACGAATTATATCGAGTTGCCATCAGCACGTCATTTAATCGCTTTTGTCGCCTTATTTATTGCGGCATTAATTATTGGAGGGATTATTAATTTTATTATTGGTAAACTGATTAAATCAACTGGATTAACTGGTACAGATCGATTCTTCGGAATGTTTTTTGGTGCAATGCGTGGTTTAATTGCCATTGTTGCCATTACCTTTTTTGTGCAAGCAACCCCTTTGTCTGAAGATCCTTGGTGGCAAGAATCAAAATTGGTTCCTCATTTCTCAAAAGTCTCAGAATGGGCTAGAGAAAATATGCCCGATCAATTTAAAAATTATTTTTCCTTCTTGGAAACTAAAAAAGCTGAAGAACAAGAAAAAAATAAACAAGACACCAATGGCATGGAATCACTCATTAAGAAGATTGTTACAGAGTCAAAAGACATGATTCCAGAAACTGATAAATCAAAACAAAATATGACAAAATCATCTGAGGATAATTAAATGTGTGGAGTCATCGGCGTCGTAAGCCAAAAACCAGTTGCAACAACTATTTATGAATGCTTAACTGTTTTGCAACACCGTGGTCAAGATGCTGCAGGTATTGCTACTTGTGAAAAGAGACGGGTGGCATTAGTTAAAGACAATGGTTTAGTTAGGGATGTTTTTAATGCCGAAAATGTTAAAAAATTGCATGGAAATATGGGTATTGGTCACACGCGTTACCCAACAGCTGGTGGCGACAATCGCTTAGAAGCCCAACCTTTTTATGTCAATTCACCTTATGGAATCGCTCTAGCACATAATGGTAATTTGATTAACACAAAGCAATTACGTAATGAATTGTTCGAACAAGACCGCCGACACATAAACACGGGATCAGATTCAGAAGTATTACTCAATGTACTGGCTCATGAATTGCAAAACAATACCGAGACAAAACTTAAAGCAAAACATGTCTTTGATGCCATTACTGCGCTAAATAAACGGTGCATCGGTGGATTTGCCGTGGTAGCAATGATTCCAGGTCATGGTATTATCGGATTTCGTGATCCCAATGGCATAAGACCGTTGGTATTGGGCAAACGTACGGTTAATAACCAAGATGAATACATGCTGGCATCCGAAAGTGTCGCTTTAGATTTGCATGGTTATAAACTTATCAATGATGTGGCTCCAGGGGAAGCGGTATTAATTGGTATTGACGGCAAGTTATATAGGCAACAATGTTCAGATGTTAAAAAGCACACACCATGTATTTTTGAATTTGTCTATTTTTCTCGTGAAGATTCCATAATTGATAATATTTCTGTGCATAAAGCCCGATTGCGTATGGGTGAGGCTTTAGCTGAAAGAATCATCAAAGAGATTCCAGAGCATGATATTGATGTGGTTATTCCTATACCTGATACTGCACGCTCAAGTGCAATTCCATTGGCGTATGCGTTAAATGTCAAATTCAGAGAAGGATTTGTTAAAAATCGCTATATCGGACGAACCTTTATTATGCCAGGGCAAGAAGAACGCGTTAAATCGGTAAGACGTAAACTTAAT
>JALWML010000405.1 GCA_027083915.1 Lysobacterales bacterium
GTTTTGTAAAATGCATAATATTTTTTGTGTTTTAAAGGGATTTGTATAGTAGGTGTAAGCTTTGGATATGTTGGTGAAGATGTTCTAAGTCTTTTTCATTGTTAATGATGTCATCAGCAATGGCAAGGCGTTGTTGGCGAGAGCATTGACTGTCTAACATTTTATGAGCCAGTTCGGGGGTGATGGCATCGCGTTTTAATAAGCGACTCATTTGTATTTCTTTGCTAACATCCACTACCAGTATTCTGTCTAACCAACCATATTGTGAACTTTCGCACAGCAGTGGAATAACCACAACACAATAATGTTGTGTGACTGCGTTGACTCGTTTACGTATTTCATCGCCAATCAAGGGATGCAATATGGCGTTTATCTGTTTAAGCTTTTCTGAATCATTGAAGACAATTGCTCGCAACTTTGAGCGGTCAAGTTTTTCTCCATCTAAAATGGACTGACCGAAGGTTTTTACTAGTTGTTTTAATCCTGTGCTTTGGGGTTCGACGACTTCACGGGCAATGATATCTGCATCAATGATTGGTATGCCCATTTCTGCAAATTTATCACTCGCAGCTGATTTGCCACTGGCTATGCCGCCTGTTAGTCCTACGGTGATACAAGAGTTGCTTTTCACTAGATTGAATTAAGTCCAGAAAAGTTAAGATACCAATTGATGATTTGATTGCCATAAAGCATGGCTATCCATGTGCCTACAGCAAGGTATGGGCCAAATGGGATGGGTTTATCTTTGCTGTTTTTACTTAGAACAATATATAAGGTACCGATGACTGCACCAGCAGATGCTGATAGTATAACGACAACCATCACGGCTTTCATTCCAAACCAGGCACCAGCTGCTGCTAGTAATTTAAAATCACCATAGCCCATTCCATCTTTTCCGGTGAGTAATTTAAACAGATGAAAAATTGTCCATAATAACAGATAACCCAATAATGCTCCTTTTATGGCACTAGGCGCATCGACAAAAACTCCAAATAAACTCAAAAATAAACCTATCCACATCAAGGTTAGGCTGAATTGATCAGGTATAACCATGGTATCAAAATCAATCATTGAAATGGCAACTAAGAAATAGGTTAGAATAATGCCAGCAAGAGATTGGTAAGACCAACCGAAATGATAAACAACAAGGGTTGCAAGAATTGCGGTGAGTAATTCTATAATCCAATAGCGGTGAGATATTTTTGTTTTACAGCCTGAACATTTACCTCTTAAGAATAAAAACCCAAAGACAGGTATGTTTTCCCATGCTTTAATTTGGTGGTTGCAGTTTTGGCAGTGTGAACGCGCCCAAATAATGCTATCAGGTTTTTTAATTTCACTGTATTTTTGTAAAGGTTTTTTTAATTCGTCAAAAGTGTCACTTAAATGAGCGACACTATCAATAGTCCATTCGTAGTGCATGGACTTTGGAAAACGGTAAATGACAACATTAAGAAAACTACCAACCAATAATGAAAAAACAAATGTTGTACCAATCAGCAATGCAGGAGATTGCTCTAATAAATCAAGAAACTCCATTGTTACATAACAGCTGCAAGTTTGAATATTGGTAGGTACATAGCAACAATCATCACACCAACAAGTCCACCAATGACGACCATGACCAATGGCTCAATCAAAGAGCTCATGGCATCCACATCATTGGCTACTTCGGTTTCGTAATAATCGGCAACCTTGCCTAACATTTGGTCAAGGTTTCCTGATTCTTCACCAATGGATGCCATGGAAACCACCATATGTGGAAAAATATTTACCTGTTGCATGGCAAGTTGTAATTGATGTCCTGTTGAGACATCTGACTTGATTTTTTTAACCGCATCAGAATAAACAACATTTCCCACCGCTCCTGCAACTGTATCAAGCCCTTCTACTAACGGAACTCCTGCAGCAAATGTTGTAGACAGGGTGCGAGAGAAACGGGCAATAGCTGCATTATTTAAGATATTGCCAACAATGGGCAGTTTTAATGCAAGCCTATCGAGTGCATGCGCAAATTTGACAGATCTATTTTTTAGCATAATAAACCCAGTAATGACACCTACAACAATGAGTAAATAGAAGAAAAAATTAGCTTGCAGAGATTTTGAGGCAGCAACAACCATTTGTGTTAAACCTGGCAAATCGGCACCAAAACTTTGAAACATTTCTTCAAATTGTGGTACCACTTTAAGGAGTAACAAGGCGCTAACACCAAAGGCGACAACCATCACAGCAGCAGGGTAATACATGGCTTTTTTAATTTTACCTTTAATTTCTTCCGTGCGTTCTTTATAGGTTGCGATGGTATCAAGTAGTTCATCTAAAACACCTGCTTTTTCACCAGCAGCAACCAAGTTGCAGTAGAGTTCATCAAATTGAACAGGATGTTTCCCTAGGGCTTCGCTAAGGCTTAAACCCGATTGAATATCGGTTTTGACCTTGTTGATTAATTTTGCCATATTAGGGTTTTTTTGACCACCTTCAATAATTTCAAAAGCCTGAACCATTGGTACACCAGACTCCATCATGGTGGCTAATTGCCGTGAAAATAATGAAATATCTTGCGGTGATATTTTTTTACCTTGTGAAAACAAAGGTTTGGCCTTTTTGGCAATTCGATTAACGGTTATATTTTGTCTTCTAAGTTCTGATCGGGCAATCGTTTGTGATTTAGCCTTAATCTCACCTTTGAGTTTTTTTCCTGTTTTATCTTTGCCACTCCAAGAATAAGTGACGTATTCTGCAATTTGATTTGATTTAGTTGCCATATTTTTTAATCCACTGTTACTCTATTGGCTTCAGCTAAGCTGGTGATGCCATTTTTAACTTTTAATAATGCTGATTGTCTTAAATCAGGTATCTTATCTTTTAATGCTTGATCTGCAATTTCTAGGGCATTCCCGCCTGCTAGTACAATGCGTTTGATATTGTCTGACATTGGCATCACTTGGTAGATACCAACACGACCTTTATAACCAGATGAACATTTGCGGCACCCTATGGCATCGTATATCTGTAAGTCTTTAATGTCTTCTTCGGTAAACCCTTCTTTTAAAAGAGCCTCAGCAGGGTATTCTCCAACTTCCTTACAATCATGTAGGCGTCGCCCAAGTCTTTGTGCAATCACTATAGATACCGCAGAAACAATATTAAAAGGTGCAATTCCCATGTTCATTAAACGACTTATTGTTTCAGGTGCGCTATTTGTGTGCAAGGTGGATAAAACCATGTGCCCAGTTTGTGCGGCTTTAATTGCAATTTCAGCAGTTTCCAAATCACGTATCTCACCAACCATAATTATATCTGGATCTTGACGCAAGAAGGAGCGAAGTGCGGCTGCAAAGGTCATGCCTTGGCGCTCATTTTGTTGCACTTGGTTAATGCCATTGACTCGAATTTCTACAGGATCCTCTACTGTAGATATATTAGAACCATCTACATTGAGTATATTTAATGCGGTATAAAGTGAAACTGTTTTACCACTACCTGTTGGTCCTGTGACTAGTACCATTCCGTAGGGTTTATGAATGGCATTTAAAAATAGTTCTTTTTGTTCTGGCTCATAACCCAGCATATCAATGCCCATTCTTGCCGCAGAGGCATCCAAAATACGCATAACAATCTTCTCACCAAACAATGTTGGGCACGTACTGACACGAAAGTCAATGGATTTTGTTTTGGATAAATTTAATTTTATGCGACCATCTTGAGGTACACGCCTCTCGGCAATATCTAATCGAGACATCACCTTAATTCGTGATGAGATTTTCATGGTCATGCCCTGTGGAGGACGTGCCATGGTTTTAAGCATTCCATCAATTCGATACCGAACCCTGTAATTTTTTTCATAAGGTTCAAAATGAATATCTGAAGCCCCCCGTTTAATAGCGTCTAATAAAACCTTATTGACAAATTTTACTATAGGAGTGTCATCAGCATCACTTGCATTATCTGCTGTATCTTCTTGAATATCAGCAGTATCCTCAAAATCTAAATCCTCTAATCCCTCATCGTCTTCATCCTCATCCATCATGGAGTCAGCTTCTCTTAAGGCTTCATCAATTGTAGAAACCAAAGTGTCATGGGGAACCACAATTGGTTCAACAGCCATATTGGTGTGAAATTTAACCTCTTCTATAGCCGTGACATTAACGGGATCTGCAATGGCAATAAACAACTTGCTTCCCCTTTGGTAAAGTGGTAAGACGTTGTGTTTGTGAATAAGCTTTTCTTCGATAAGCTTTAATGGCAGAGATTTTAAATCCATTACAGAAATATCGAAAAGTGGTACGCCATACTCTTGGGAAGAAATGTAGGCAAGTTCATTAGCAGGTGCAATATCGTTCTCAACCAAATAGGTAAATAAAGGGATACGTCGTTTTTTAGACGTTTCAACTGCATCTATTGCCGCTTCTTCTGTTAGTACCGAAGAAGCAATAAGCTTCTTCAAGGTTCCATTTAACATAATTTTTGGTTTTGTTTGTGCCATTTTCATTAAAGTTTTGGTGAATTTTATAGTATTTTTCTTATATATATCTGTACTTTACACGATTTTCTTAAATTAATGAACAACTATCTTATCAATTTATCATTCCTTTTTTGTGACGAAGGTTTTACTTTTAATTAAGACTAAGAAGTTTACTTATTTATTTGCTGTTTAAATTCTATAAGTTAAAACACAATTATAGCATAAACCGACTTTATGCCTAGTCAATCAAAATAGCATGCTATCCTCAATCAACAATCTCTGTTTTTGGGAGTTTTCTTTATCTTTTTTATTAGTTATTTACTTGTAATAAACACTAGGAATTGGAGTATAATGTCAGGCTTCACTCAATCAAGAAATATTAGGGGTATCTAATGAATTTTCATGAATATCAATCCAAAGAGATATTTGAATCCTACGGTGTGCCAGTTCCACGTGGAATTGTCGCAAGAACAGTAGAAGAAGCAGTGGCAGCAGCAGAAAAATTAAATGCTGAGGCGTGGATAGTTAAGGCACAAGTACATGCTGGTGGTCGAGGTAAAGCTGGAGGTGTTAAATTTTGTAAAACATTGGATGATGTCAAAGAAAATGCAAAAAATATGTTGGGTATGACTATTGAAACCTATCAAACAGGAGGTATGGCGTTACCAGTCAATGAAGTTTTGATTACCGAAGCAGCTGACATTAAAAAAGAGCTTTACATGAGTTTATTAGTTGATAGAGCCAATAAATGTTTATCTTTTGTCGTTTCAGCAGAAGGTGGAGTTGATATTGAAGAAGTAGCACGCACAACACCTGAGTTGATTCATACCGTTGTAGTAGAAAATGTTGAAGGCTTATTTCCTTATGAATGCCGAAAAGTTGGCTTTAGTATGGGGTTGACCTCTAAGCAAACACGTCAGTTAACAGGCATCATGTTAGCTTTACACAAAATGTTCCATGAAAATGATTTATCTTTGGTTGAAGTTAACCCATTAATTATTGATGGCAATGATGATGTTGTGGCATTGGATGCCAAAGTTGCGATTGATGATAATGCTTTATTCAGACATAAAAAATTAGCTGCGATGCGTGATGTTACACAAGAAGATCCCGCAGAAGCTGAGGCACATGAACATGAATTAAATTATATCAAATTAGATGGCAATATTGCGTGCATGGTTAATGGTGCTGGTCTTGCTATGGCGACAATGGATGTAATTAAACTTAAAGGTGGAGACCCTGCTAACTTTTTAGATGTGGGTGGTGGAGCAACGGCAGAACGTGTGGCGATTGCTTTTAAAATTATTTTGAAAGACCCTAATGTTAAATCAATTCTGGTTAATATCTTTGGTGGAATTGTGCGCTGTGATTTGATTGCTCAAGGTATTATTGATGCGATTAAAGAAGTGGGAGTCAAACAGCCGATTATTGTGCGTTTAGAAGGAACCAACGTTAAAAAAGGGAAGGAATTAATCGAACAAAGTGGTTTGGCTGTCATTGCGGCTGAAGATTTAGATGATGCTGCCAACAAAGCAGTAGCTGCGGTATAAGGAGAACAAGATGAGCGTATTAATTAATAAAAACACAAAAGTTGTGGTTCAAGGTTTTACCGGTTCTCAAGGTACTTTTCACTCAGAGCAAGCCATTGAATATGGCACCCAAATTGTTGGTGGCGTGACACCAGGAAAAGGTGGAACGACACATTTAGATCGCCCAGTTTTCAATACTGTAGTTGATGCAGTTAAAGAAACAGGAGCCAATGCCAGTATGATTTTAGTGCCTCCTCCATTTGCGGCCGATGCGATTATGGAAGCCGTTGATGCAGGCATAAAAGTGATTATTTGTATTACCGAAGGCATTCCAGTGTTGGATATGATGAAAGTAAAATCAGTTTTGGATACAAAACCTGATGTTAATTTAATTGGACCAAACTGCCCTGGAGTTATTACTCCGGGTGAATGTAAAATCGGTATTATGCCAGGACCAATTCACCGTGTTGGCAATATCGGAATTGTGTCGCGTTCGGGTACATTAACCTATGAAGCGGTTCACCAAACAACCAAGGTAGGCTTAGGTCAAACTACCTGTATTGGTATTGGTGGTGATCCAATTCAAGGCATGAACTTTGTTGATTGTTTGAAATTATTTCAAGCAGATCCAGATACCCATGGCATTATTATGGTTGGTGAAATTGGTGGCTCAGCAGAAGAAGATGCAGCAGAATACATAAAAGAGCATGTGACTAAACCTGTTGTTTCCTATATTGCGGGTGTTACTGCTCCTGCAGGAAAGCGCATGGGACATGCTGGTGCAATTGTTGCTGGCGGTAAAGGCACAGCGCAAGCCAAATACGAAGCTCTTGAGGCTGCTGGGGTTACAACAGTTAAATCACCAACTTTGTTAGGTGAAGCGATTAAAAAATTAGTTTCTTAACTAGTTAATCAAAGTTAGTACTTTAAAAAGCCATGTTAAATATTATCATGGCTTTTTTTATGAAAGCTTTTTTTGTGTTATAGTGTCTACTTAGCAATACATAAAAGGTGAGTGCATCATGAAAAAAATACTATTATTGGTTACTTTAACATTGTTATCTGTATTTGTTTTTGCAGAAAATTCAAAGATAGAAAACGGTTATGAAGTGCATTACAATGCATTTTCTACTGACTTTTTAACACCTCAAGTGGCAAAACAATACAATATTGGACGTTCTAAAACCAAAGGAATGATTAATATTGCAGTCAGAAAATTACATGGCGGTGATACATCAACTTCAACTGCTGTCATGGCAAGTATTGATTTAAAAATTCAAAACCTTTATGGACAGAATAAAGAGGTGACTTTGAGAAAAATAAGCGAAAATAATGAAGAAGCCATTTATTACATCGGGACTTTTTCTGTCAGTAGTCGAGAAACATTAAACTTCAAGGCAAGTGTTACGCCTAATGGTGAGCGTAACCCAATTGAGATAAAGTTTAGTCAAGAATTTTTTACCGACTAAGATTCTTCTAAAAAGATTGCTATAAGTCCTGATAGAGGTAGTTTTTACCTTTGGGATGATTTTTAAAACGCCTATGCACCCAGAGGTATTGTTCTGGGTGTTTTTTTATCTGCTGTTCGAATAGTTGATTCATTTTTAATAAACTGCTTGAAATATCCTTTTGATGAAAATAGTCTAAGGCAGGTAAAAACTCAATAACCCATTTATTTTTTTCTCGAAAACAAAACCAAGGTACAACCGATGCACCACTGGATTGAGCAATGCGAACAGGAGCGATAACAGTCGCCGCAGGTTGCTTGAAAAAGTTGATATATTCACATTGATAAGAAAAATTTTGATCGGGAATATAAAATATACACCGGTTGTTTTTTAATGCTTTTAAGACGCTACGTAAATCTTTTTTATCAATCGTTCTTTCACAATGCACTCGCCTAGCTTTATCAATATAGGCTTCAAAAATTTTATTATTATGTTGCCGACCTAAAATAAATGAAGGTTTATCAAGTTTAATATTGATAGCACGACTAGCTAGTTCCATGGTATGTAGGTGGCAACTCATCAAGATGCATCCTTTGTTTTTTGCCAGTGCATGATGTACGTGTTCTAAGCCAGAAAATTCAAAATAATTAATAAACTTATTATCCTTACTCCAATAGGCCATAAGCATTTCCGCAAAGCCAATGCCAGTAGAAATCAGATTAGATTTAACTAACTGCTTTTGTTGTGGAGCAGAGAGTTCAGGAAAACACAGATCGATATTTCGTTGAGCAATTTTTTTGCGTTTATTGGGAATTAGCCAAGTTAATCTTCCGATGTTTTTGCCAAGAGATTTAATAACTGATAAAGGTAGCTTGGCAATTAATCGAGCGATAGCAATTAAAAAGTCAGTTTTAATTTTCTGCAAAGACATGGTGGCTATTTATTTGTGTTCATTATTTATCATGTCGTAGAGTTTAGCATATTTTAAGGTGGCATAGCGCGTATTTAGTTTGGCATTGATAAAGCCAGCTTTGCCATTAAAAATTTGCCGACGGATAAAATATTGACGAAAAAAATACCAAATAGGGTAGAGAGTTAGTTTTAATTTCCCAACCTTTTTACCTTGCTGGTATTTTTGTTGGGCAGCTAATAAAGCATATTTATTAATTTTTTCAATTTTAACCTCAACCGATGTTTCGCCATAATGCATGATGGTGGCATGTAATGTGGAAACTTTACCTTTTGATTGAATGGATTCATGCACCAAGTCATGTGAAACAGAAGAAATGCTTTTATCAAACAAACGCACAAAAGTGTTTTGATGAACCAAAGGGTGAGACCATTGCCAAAAAACCCATTCGCGTCGAGGGAGTTTATAAGCTGAAAATTTGGGTTCGGTGTTTTTCCATTGGGAAATAAGCTTTTGTGCTTCGTCAGTCAAAAACTCATCTGAATCAAGCAGAATAATCCAATCGTGCTGACATAAGTTAATTGCATCTTGTTTTTGTTGCCAAAAACCTTTAAATTTTTGTTGGTGAATGGTGCAGGGCAATTGTTTGAGTCTATCGATGGTTTTGTCAGTGCTGAATGAATCAAGCACGATAATTTCATCTGCAAAGGATAAAGAGTTGACGCATTTTTCAATGGTTTCTTCGTTATTAAAGCAGGTGATGACAGCGGATAACTTAGGCATTTTTTTGACTGGATAAAATCAAGCCCATACCAAAAAACCAGATACAGATAGACCAGAAAGAAGCAAATATCGAATAAGTGCTGGTTATGGGTAAAAAAGCACTGATTAATGCAATCTGAAAAGCCCACGAATAATGTCGGTGGTAGTTGGTTTTAATAAAATCAAACAGTTTATAAAGTGCAAAAAACACAATAATTAAGCCAATAATACCCGTATCAGTTAACACTTCCAAAATCCAATGGTGTGCATGCATTGCAACGCCTTGTTTGGCTTGCCAGACATCATCAACTTCAGCATAATCAGGATAGGCCTTACGAAAGGCATGAGCACCCACACCATTTATTGGGTGTTGTTTAATCATGTTAAGTGAGGTTTCCCAAATAGACAGTCTATCGGCTAGAGCAAAATCAATAGCAGATTCTGAAGAGGAAAAGATAGCTAAAGAACGATTTATGCGTTGCTGGAAATCAGGTGAAAAAACCCATAAAGCTGACACTAGAATGCCTGCAACAATACTCGTTTTAAGCAATAATTGCCAACGGCGTTGCTTAACATGGTGAAACCAATAGGCTGCTAAGGTAAAGAGCATCATTATCCATGCTGAGCGTGTGCCTGAAAGAATAATAACAACAATAATCAATAAAACACTTAACCAACGAACGGATGAAGAAAGCTTGCGCATCGCAATCATCACGATAGGTAAGGACAGTGCTAAAAGAGGTCCTAATTTGACATGGTGTTCACCAAATATTCCATTCAAACGCCCTTCATAACTGGCCCTTCCGATAATGTCATAACCAACAAAATATTGAATTAATGCATCAATTGTCCAAAACAAAGTCAACAAAGTGACCAATTTAAAAAGCCAAGGAATGTCTTTTTTGTCGACATAAAGCAACAAGGCAATGCCAGCTAGATAAAAACGTAGACTTGCCAATGCCACAGTAAAGGATTTTTCTTGCCAGTAAGAATCAAAGGCAGAAATGAAAATCATGAAAAAATAACTGGCAAAGACAATGCTTAAAATTTTAAATTGTGGCATTTTTATGAGTTTATCGGACTGTTTAACTAAGCCATAAATACCATACAATGACAAAATCAACAAAGGGAGTTCCGTGTAACGTGAAAAGGGTAGTAAGAAGATAACCGATACAAACAAGCTAATCACTGTTTTGGATGAATTAACCCTCATGTACAGCATCCTGATAAAGTTTGTGCGTTTGTTTGAGCATATTGTCTAACAGATAGGGTTGTTTGTTTTCTACCTGAGGTTTTGTAGCCAAGATTAAATTAATGCGTTCGGCTAATTGTTGTGTATTGCCAACATTAACTTTTCCTTGTTCAAAAAGGGTGTCTAATATTTCACCAACGCCACCATGGTTGTAACCGACAACAGGTGTGCCCACAGCTAATGCTTCAATGACTGTTCGTCCAAAAGATTCGGGTCGCGTAGAGGCTGAAACAACAACATCAGCGATAGCATAAAGTGGTGTCATATTTTGTTGAACCTCAACCCAGTGAACTCGGTGTTCCACACCCTGTTCTTTGAGCCAATGGTAGAGGCGTGCGGCAAACATATCGTGTCCAGGATCGGCTGTTAAGACTAGTTTGGCATCATTTTCAGTGCTTTTTAGCCATGGCAATAAATCTTTAGCTCCTTTTAAACGAGTCAAGCGTCCTGGTAATAAAACAATTTGGTGACCAACCAATTGGTGGTGTTGGCCGTACCATTTTTGCAACCACAAGACATCTGGTTCAAAACCGTAGGGGAATTTTTTTGGATCAATACCTCGATGAATGACCACAGGCTTAGTTTTTAAATCCTTTGGATAATTATTCTGAATATAATCTGCAGCTGTCTGTGATACAGCAATAACTTTGTTACCGCGAGCCATAATTGAAGAATAACGTTTAACTGTGTATAAACCATGAATTGTGGTAATGAACTGTGGCTTCTTACCTTTTATTTTATTAATTGCCAAAAAAGCAAGCCAGGCAGGAAAACGTGATCGAGCATGGACTATGTCAACCTTTCTTTCAAGAAATAAATCTTTGAGTTTGTTGATTAGAAAATAGGAAAAGGGAGATTTTTTGCCAACCTCAAGTTGGATATGTTCAACCTTATTATTTAATTGTGTACACATCGACCCACCTGCGGATATGACAAGAGAAGTTTCGTTACATGATGCGATATAATTAGCGACCTCCACAGTGCCACGTTCGACACCACCATTGTTGAGGGCTGGTAATAGTTGTACAACAACCAAATCAGACATTTAGTTAGAAGTTAGAACGTATTTAGTACAGCAATAAGGGCAACAGGCTTCACCAGTTTTACTTAAATTAAGGAAGACCTTAGGATGAGAACTCCACAATTCCATGTCATTATTTGGACAAGAAATTGGCAAATCTTGTGGTTTTACTTCTACTGTTTTTTTGTTCATTATTCAACTCTGTGGATTTTTAGGGTATTATAACAATTTACTTAAGCAAACAGCAAGAATTGAAAAAGTTAAAACATATTTGGATTTTTAGCGATGGCATAAAAGGACATGAAGTTCAATCGCTTGCACTAGCCAATGGCTTGTCAAATGAAATTCTGCTCTATCATTGTTCGCTTCGACAACCTTGGTTGAGCTTTGCACCGCGTATATTGCCACGTTTTGGTCAAAATATCGTTTGGAAAAATAACAAACCTGATATCCATAATTCTCCAGATTTAATTATTACTTGTGGAAGGCGTATGGCAGCTATTGGAAAATTTTACAAAAGAAAAACAGGTTCTCAACACCTGCAAATTCTAAACCCAGGAGATAATAAAGAAAAGTATGATATTTTGGTTTGTCCTGAGCATGATAATATTTCTGGAGATAATGTAATCACAACTCGAGGCAGTTTACATGGAATTACTGATGAAAAATTAGCGAAATACAGAGACAACCAAGACCATGCTAACAGTGTGGTTTTATTATTGGGAAATCCAGAAAAGAGATTTTTTACTCAACTAAATGGTTTAAAAAAACAAGTTAAAAAGAGTTTATCGAAACATGATTTGATTATTTGTGGTTCTAGGCGAACACCTAAAAGATATTTTAAAATTATTAAAAACACTTTTAATGATGCAAAATTAGTGTGGTTGTCACAAGAGGATGGAGAAAACCCTTATTTGTCACTATTAGCACAAGGTAATGTCTTTTTAGTGACAGCCGATAGCATTAATATGGTTAGTGAAGTTTGTGCAACAGATAAACCCGTTATTGCACTTGCGCAAAATGCTATTTCACCAAAACATAAGCGCTTTATTCAATCAATCAACGAGCGCTTAAGTCAATTTGAATCCCTCAAAGAGCAGAACACTTCTCTCAAAGAATTAAATCGACTGCTTGAAAAAGTTGCTGAAAAATTGGATTGAATAGAGGGACAGGCTCCCTAGAATACAGTCCAATTCATTTGCCACCATTCCAAGAATTCATCAAAATCAATGCCACCATTGCCATCAATATCAATAGTATTAAATCCTCTAATAGCCATTTCGCGACTGGCACTTGGTGCTAATATTTTAAACAGCTCAACAAACTCGCGCTCTTCTAATAAGTCATTGTGGTTTCTATCGAAAAATTCAAAGTGATCTCGAATTTCAGCGATTTCTGCATCGGATAGTTTTGACATGTTTTCTCTCATAGTGTTTTTTATGTGATTAGATTTTAGATGAACTTAGTAGAAAAAGATAATGAAAAATAGGATAAAATAAAAGGAAATTAAATTTATCTCATTCTTGCGTTCTGACAACAGCAACAATTACCCAAATTTGGATAATTGATTTTAGACTATGAGAAGGTTTAAATATTTCTTAAATTGTTTATTTGCTTCGCGTAAAGTATATTTTGGATCTGTAATACATTTTACCGCTGCTTTTTCAATAAAACCCATGATACTTAGAGCGGTTAATTCCACAGAGGTGGCAAGATTAATACGCTGCTCTTTACTTGCTTTTTGTAAGCTGTTTTTTAAAAACTGTTCACTTTTATCCAAGTTCAAAAGATTTAAGACTTCATTGTTACGAATACCTAGTACCAATATTTCAAGGTATACACATAACTCAGCCTTATTAGCAAGCTCGGTAATAAACTCTTTTACTATGTATTGTAGCAGTTTTTTAAAATTTTTCGCATCATCTAGTAACGCAAATGCCTCGTCAATTTCCTGATTATCTTTTTCTATAAAAGCTCGAATCAATGAGTTTTTATTTTTAAAATATCGATAAATATTACCCAAGCTAATGTCAGCTTCAGTGGCTATGTCTCTCATTGTTGTCTTTGTTAGTCCGTTATTAAAGAAACAGTTCTTGGCAGCTTTTAGGATTCTATTCTGCTGTTTAATGATTAAATCTGTATTTGTTTTTTTCATAATCGCTCCAATAATGAACAAGTGTTCACTTTAGGTTGACAAGGTCAGTGATAAATAATAATATGAACATATGTTCATTATAATACAGGAGATTACAAAGATGTTTAAAATATTTTCTATTTTTACTTTAATTACAAGTTTAACAG
>JALWML010000406.1 GCA_027083915.1 Lysobacterales bacterium
TCACTGAAGGTGGTTTATTATTACAGCACCGTAAATTGGTTAATAATCCAGATTTCCCCCAAAGCGCGCCCTTTCATTCTTTCTTTGCAGCCGATGCATCGCCCATGCCGATTAATCAAACCGAGGAAATAACATTTGAACTGTTGCCAACTTCTGTTTTGATAAAAGCAGGGCACAGAATCAGAATAGCCATAGCAGGAGCGGACAACGGCACCTTTGCTCGTGTGCCAGCGACAGGTTCTCCAACATGGAAAATAAGCAGAAACACAACACACATGTCTTACATAGACTTGCCACAAATTTGTAACAACAACTGTGCTAATGACATTATCTTTAGCTCATCTTTTGAATAAAACGAGGAAAAAACAATGAACGTTAAAACAATAAAAAAACTATCTTTATCAATGCTACTTAGCTCTAGCGTAAGTTTTGCGGCTCTAGCCCAAACCGATTATGTTGATAAAACAAGCCATAGGACTTCACTTTTTAGAGGAAATTTACACACGGATTCGTCATGGTTAGCAGGTTTTGGGGCGTATTCATTTGATTCGCTCTATGTTGGTGGGAAATCTCGCACACAAGCGGTTCCTTACTTCAGTTACCAATCAGATCATTTTTTCTTTGATGGAGCAACACTAGGGTTAAGCATTAATCCGTCAGATAATTTGCGTCTTTCTGCAATAGTATCGGGCGATTTTACAGGAGATATTGACCGTGGAGATAGTTCACAGTTAGCCGATATGCAGGATTTAAATAATGTTGTTAATGCAGGATTTGCGCTAGATTATTCGGGTGGTTTTGGTGACATTAATTTTGAAGTGCTAAAAGATGTCAGTAATGAACACAAAGGCACAAGTGCCTCTTTTACCTATAGCATTAATGTTCCTCTTGGAAATTGGGTACTTATTCCTGCAATTGGTAGCTCATGGTCTAGCAGTAAAGTATTAAACTATTATTATGGTGTTCAAGAAAATGAAGTCTTAAATGGTAGAGCATTTTACAAACCTCAATCAGGCTATAATTACAACACTGGATTAACACTTATTCGCCCTTTTAAGGAGCACCACACAATTGGAGCAACCTTTTCTTATGATAAATTTTCTAGCGAAATTAGCGATAGCCCAATCGTTGATAAAAGTAATGTTAATGCGGTGGGATTATTCTATTTTTATTCATTCTAACGACCATTAAAATATAAATTTCGCGAGTAGAAACGCTGTTAGGTTTTTACTCGTGAGATTAAAAAAATAAGTTTAGCTAGTACAAAGTGTTAATTGAGGTGCGATAACACCCAGGTTTTGACTTGGGCATACGGATATTTCTCAAGATAGGCAAAATAGGGTAAGGCTCTGATTTTGTATTTTCTGAATATGGGTGTGGAGATTCCACACAGGTATTTAACCAAATTATTTGCACTAAAGGCATCACCAATGGCGTGAATAAACTCAGCTGATAATTTTTCGAAACTGTGTGTTTCGATTTCTGGCATTTTAATCAGGCTTTCAAAATGTGCTTGACCCGTTAAACAATGCGAACAGTGCCCGCATTTTTCAAAATCCAACTCTTCACCAAAATAGTGCGCCAATTCTTTACTCAAACAGGTATCTGATTCAAATAATGCAATCATATTATGAATGCGTTGCACTTCGGTTTGTTCCTTTTTCAAGAAGACATTAAACAATTCTTTTGCCAGTTCTGCTGCATCAAAGTCACGCGTGACAATATCAAATCGTTCCACCGATTGCTTGGCTTGTAGCTCCAACAGACCCTGTTGTTCAAAATATTCCAGTGCCACAATAATACGAGCCCTATCGGTTGCGTAGTTGTCCATAATCGCCTGAATATCAACATAGGTCCATAATTTTTTCTTTATACAGTTATTGAAAATAGCGGCAATAAAATCTCTTCTCTCTGACTGAAAACGATTTATTAACGCATCTGTATCACAATTTTTAAATGAGTATTCTTCAAAATAAGTAAATTTAGGTTTAATGATTCCGCGCATTTCCAGATAAACCAACAAAGTCTTTAATGGCAACACTTTGATATTCAATTCATTGGATAAGGTGATGATCTTGGTTTCCCAAAAGGGTTCTTGGCTATTTTGAATTTGCTCTAACAATAGTTGTATGCCTTTGAAATCGGGCGTATCGCCATAGACAAAATTTTCTTGTACGGTTATGTTGTCACTATTTGCCAAGATTTGACATAACGACTTTCTGCGATCGCGGCCTGAACGACCAATTTCTTGGCTGTAATTTTCTATAGACTTTGGCAAATCATAATGAATCACACGCCTAACATCTTTTTTATCAATGCCCATGCCAAAAGCAATGGTGGCAACGATGCAATTTATTTGCCCTTGCATAAATTGGTTCTGAATCAACTCACGGTCTTCGTTATTCATTCCTGCATGGTAATGGTGTGCATTAATGCCTTTGTTTTTTAAAAACTCAGCCACATCAAAGGCTGTTTTTTGTAAGGTGACATAAACTATAGTGGGTAAATCTGGTTTTTTATTCAATGTCTCAAACAAGACCGTTTGGCGCTTTTCAATGGGCGTTGGCTGCATTTGCAAAAAGAGATTATTACGGTAAAACCCAGTAATAATGACATCTTCTTCATCAATGGCAAATTTGGATTGCATATCGGCAACCACTTGTTTTGTCGCCGTTGCGGTTAAAAGTAGAACCTGAGGAATAGAAAATTCTTTTTGGTAGTGAGGTAATTTCAAATAATCTGGACGAAAATTATGTCCCCATTCAGAAATACAGTGTGCTTCATCAATAACCATCAACGATACATTCATGCGTTGTAACTGTGCACGAAATCGTTCATTTTTAAAACGCTCAACCGAAATCATCAATATTTTTAGTTGGTTGCTTTTGGCTCTTTCTAGCACACTATTATATTCTTCACGCTCTAAAGATGAATCTAATCGAGCAGCAGAGACCTTGTGTGATAACAAAAAATCCAACTGATCTTTCATCAAAGACAATAAAGGTGAAACAACCAATGTCAGGCCCGGCAATTGCAAAGCAGGTAACTGATAACACAAGGACTTTCCCGAACCTGTTGGAAATATAGCACAGGCAGATTTGCCCTGTAGTACTTTTTCAATGACGTTCTGTTGACCTGTTTTGAATGAATCAAACCCAAAAACATCCTGTAAATTTTTTAAACTCATGATTTCTCACTTTATAATGGAACGAAATAACCTAAAGCTGTCTAATTTAATTAACCTAAATAAAAAAGAGAGCCAGCACATGAAAACATTATTACTTTTAGTCATGAGTTTTGCAACTTATGCAGATGATTTTAAAACCACAGAAGGCAAGTTGCTTGTCGCTATCGATTCTTC